>JBDKTZ010000520.1:0-11955 GCA_039679975.1 Prolixibacteraceae bacterium | reverse complement strand
TGGCCCTGACCGGTGCATTCTTTATGTTTTCATATTTCAGTAACATGACACCGGTGATAGCGAAAATTCTTTGCGGCATTACGGATTCGACGCTTTTTCTGCTCAGAAAAATTGGAGAACTTCCATTTGCCGTAATTGACGGTCTTTCCATTTCTCTGGTTCAGTTCATTTGTCTGTTCCTTCTGCTGGGGGTCATTTTGTTTTTCATCGTTTATAAAAAGCATGCATTTTTATTCGCAGGTATGCTGTTTTTACTATTGTTCCAGATGGCAGGCCTGACTCAAAAAATCGGTCTCTTCAACCAACGTATACTGATTGTTTATCAATCGAAAGAAAAAGTAATCCACTTAATCAATGGAAGAACAAATTATCTCATCACCAATTCAGACAATCCTCCTGATCCTTTTCTCTATAAAAATGTGCTTTTAAAGCTAAAGCTTAAAGAGCCTTTCATGATTTATACCAAATTATCCGGTGAAACAGATTTTGGGGATCTGATTTTCAGTCAATCGATTATTCAGTTTACAGACAAATCACTTATTATGGACCAGGAAAGACAATTTCAATCTTCCATGGCGAATTCTCTGACATTCTCATCCGGAGTTCTCGATCTGAACCATACGGTCAGGAACAGAATTCACCTGAAGCCTCGTTAAAAGAAAAAGTTGAAAATATCATTTATTAAAAAATGGAATTCATTAATCCCCTGTTATTTCGAACACTGAAAGATAACGAAGGGTTTTTAGCGACCAAAAAAATAACTTTTCATCATGGCTTTTGTTGTTTTTTATCCTTTACTTTGCTTGTTTAATTTTAAAACAGACTGACAGGATATAGGCAATGAGAATTGTTATTGTTGGAGCGGGAGAAGTTGGTACGCATCTGGCCAAAATGCTGAGTAATGAAGAGCATGATATCATTTTAATGGATGACGATACCGGAAAGCTTCAAAAGTTAGCCGGGCAGGTTGACCTGTTGACAATTACAGGTTACGCCAATTCCTTCAAGGATCTTAAAGAAACCGGAATTTCCAAAACGGACTTGTTAATTGCAGTAACTCCTTATGAAGAGCGAAATATCATGGCTTGCATACTGGCCAAGGATATGGGAGCCTTACGAACAGTAGCCCGCATCAATAATGGTGAATATCTTTTAGACAAATACAAGGAAAAGCTTCGTAATCTGGGGGTCGATGAATTGATTTACCCTGAAAGTTTGGCCGGCAAAGAAATTGCATCATCTGTAAAACAAGTAGGGACCCGCCAGTTAATCGAATTTTCAGGTGGAAAATTAGTTTTAATGGGAATAAAGATCCGGGAAAATGCACCAATCTTAAATAAACAGTTCGAAGAGCTTCCCCAGATCGAAACTGAAGTAAGGGCTGTAGCGATTAACCGCGCCAGCACCACCATTATCCCTCACGGCAAAGATTACATCCGAAACGGAGATATCATCTTTTTCTTTACCACCAGGGCTTTCCAAAACAGGATCTTTGAAATGACGGGTAAGGAAATTTTTCCTGTCCGGAACATTATGATCCTGGGAGGCAGCCGTATCGCGCAGAAAACTATTGAAAGGCTGGGCGACCATTACAATATTAAAGTCATCGAATCGGATAAGCTTCGCAGTCAGGAAATCGCTGATCGATTTGAGAATGTACTGGTCATCAACGGTGACGGCAGAAATATTGATCTTTTAAAAGAGGAACGAATTGAAAGAATGGATGCTTTTGTTGCCGTAACAGGAAATTCGGAGACCAATATTCTTTCTTGTCATATGGCGAAAAAGCTTGGAATTAAGCGTACGGTTGCCGAAGTTGAAAACATCGACTTCATGGGAATCGCCGAAAGTATGGATATCGGAAGTCTTATCAATAAAAAGCTGATTGCAGCCAGCTATATCTATAAATATACATTGGGAGCTGAAATAGCCCAGGCTAAATGTTTAACTGCATCGGACGCTGAAGTATTTGAATTTATCGCAAAAGAAGGATCAAAAATCACCAATATGACGCTGCGTGATCTGTCTCTTCCGGTCGATATGACGATAGGAGGAATTATTCGTGGAACCAATGCTTATGTAGCCAAGGGAGACACGCTGATCCAGCCAGGGGATAAAGTTGTTGTGTTTGCTCTTCCCTCAGCGATACGAAAACTAGAAAAATACTTTAAATAGTTTCTCTGTTTCTGCTATGCTAAACATCAAACTAATCATTAAAATACTGGGCTTTTTACTGGTCGTTGAAGGTTTCGCCATACTTGTCGCATTTGGAGTTGCTTTGTTGTATCAGGAAACGGATATCTATCCTCTTTTACAGTCAGCACTGATTTGTATTACGATCGGAGGAATGTCTGTTTTAGTGACAAGGAATGCTAAGCCAACTATGCGTAAAAATGACGGGTTCCTCATCGTCAGCCTGGTGTGGATCATTTTTTCTTTTTTTGGAAGCCTGCCTTACCTGCTTAGCGGATCGATTCCAAACCTGACGGATGCCTACTTTGAAACCATGTCAGGTTTTACCACCACCGGAGCCTCTATCTTAAACAACATCGAAGCCTTGCCTCACGGAATCTTGTTCTGGCGAAGCATGACCCAATGGCTTGGAGGAATGGGGATTATCGTCTTATCTCTGGCTATTTTACCGGTATTTGGTATCGGAGGGATGCAGCTTTTCGCAGCCGAAGTTCCGGGACCGGTTACGGATAAACTGAATCCCAAGATTAGTCAGACTGCAAAAAACCTTTGGGCAATCTACATTTTATTCACACTGGCAGAAACTATTCTGCTTTGCTTTGGCGGAATGGGGCTGTTTGATGCAGTGAACCATTCGTTTACATCATTGGCTACCGGTGGGTATTCCACCAAACAAGCCTCTGTGGCTTATTGGGATTCTCCATATATTCAATATGTAATTACATTTTTCATGTTTTTAGCCGGGGCTAATTTTACACTTTCATACAGTGCCATGACAGGAAGGCTTGAAAGAGTCTACAAGGATGAGGAATTTAAGTATTACTTTCTTTTTGTTTTTGGTTTTACCGCAATTATATTCGGCGGATTATTACTGACCACCGAACTGGGTATCGAACAGGCATTCCGTGATGCCTTGTTTCAGGTCGTGACAATCATGACAACAACAGGCTATGCTACAACCGACTACATGCTATGGCCGCCAATTCTGACTTACGTGCTCTTTGCAACATTCTTTTTCGGCGGATGTGCAGGATCGACCGGAGGTAGTATTAAAATTATGCGGATTGTTCTGCTCATGAAGAACAGCTATTATGAACTTCGGCGCATGTTGCATCCTAACGCAGTGATTCCTGTTCGTTTCAACGGACGGGCGGTCTCCGATCAGATCATTACAAACGTCCTGGCCTTTTTTATGATTTACATTATTATCTTCTTTTTCAGCTCGATTCTCCTGACCATCGTTGACCCCAATCTGGAGTCGGCAATGGGGGCAGTGGCTACGAGCCTCGGCAATATCGGACCGGGGCTTGGAAATTATGGACCAGCGTATACATTTCACGCGCTCCACCCTGCCGGGAAATGGTTAATGTCTTTCCTCATGCTGCTTGGACGTCTGGAACTATTTACAGTACTGGTGCTTTTTGCTCCGGCGTTCTGGAAAAAATAAAGCTTCCGGGATTTATCCGCAGCCTTACAGAATGATCTCCCCTTTCCCCCGCCGAATAATTTCCGGAATGTCGTCCGTACAATCAACGACGGTCGAAGGCGTATTTCCTCCAAAACCTCCGTCAATGACAAGATCAACCAAATCTCCGAATTTTTCATGGATCAATTCCGGATCAGTCGTGTATTCAATGATTTCATCATCATCATGAACAGAGGTCGATAGAATAGGATTTCCCAATTCCTTAACGATATCCAGTATAATCTGGTTGTCTGGAATACGAATACCCACTGTTTTCTTCTTCCCCTTGAAATAATGCGGCACCTGATTATTGGCGTTCAAAATGAACGTATAAGGTCCCGGCAGATAATGTTTCATTAGCTTGAACAAATGATTCGGGATTGGACGACAATAGTCAGACAAATGACCGAGGTCACTGCAAATAAATGAGAAATTGGATTTTTCAATCGCTATTCTCTTTATACGGGCTACTTTCTCCACAGCTTTTATCTGAGTGATGTCACACCCTATTCCATAAACGGTATCGGTTGGATAGATGATTACACCACCGTTTCTCAGGACATCCACCACTTTCTGAATTTCCCTTATGCTTGGGTTTTCTTCATAAATCTTTATCAACATGGCCTACTATTTAGATGAATTAAAAATAGAACTTTTTAGCAGACGACTCAAATAAAATCACGAAATTCATGCGCATGAATAACTTTATGCAGCGCGAACTATTGATTACAGAAGATGGCTCCCACACCCTTTTTCTTCCGGAACTGAACGAACATTTTCATTCTATACATGGCGCCATTCAGGAATCCAATCATGTTTTTATTCAAAACGGCCTCTTTAAGTGTAACAAAAAAAAGCTGGTCGTGTTGGAAACCGGATTCGGAACCGGATTGAATGTACTTCTCACGCTCATTAACCGTGGTGAGCGGGATATCAGCTATTTCAGCATAGAAAAATATCCTCTGACTGCCAATGAATATACATTGTTAAATTATCCGGTTCTGATTTCTGAAAGTTCACCTGATTTATTTCTTTCTTTACATCAATGTGAATGGAACAAAGAAACAGAGATTGTTCCGGGCTTTCGGCTGACTAAAATACAGGCAGACCTCACTGAATTTGGCTTCTATCTTCCAAACTTCGATTTGATTTATTTTGATGCCTTTGCTCCGGGCAAGCAGCCTGAAATGTGGACGGAAAGTATTTTTTCAAGAATAGCCAAACATACATTGCCCGAAGGGATCTTTGTTACCTATTGCGCACAAGGGGAAGTAAGACGAACCCTGACAAGGGTAGGATTTAAAATGCAAAAGGTTCCGGGACCTCCGGGAAAAAATGAAATGTTATTTGGAGAGAAAACAGATTCCTGTTATTCAGTTTAAAAAAATCCCTATCTTCGTAGCTTTTAAAAACAAATTATGTCAGAACGTGAATTTAAAGGTGAACTTGAAAAATTCAGTTATGCACTTGGGTTGAGTATCGGGAATAATCTGGTTCAATCAGGAGTAAAATCATTTGATCCATCGAATTTCCTGCTTGCACTGGAAGATGTTTTTACCGGGAAAAGCCCAAAGTTAACTGTTGCGGAAGCGAACCAGATGCTTCAAAGTTTTGCAGAAGAGCAACAAAACAGCAGCAGCGATGCCCGGGTGAACTTGGAAGAAGGGAAAAAATTTCTGACAGAAAACCTGAGAGACGGAAAGGTTATCAAAAACAACAGCGGGCTTCAATATAAAATTCTGGAAGAAGGAACCGGCAAAAAGCCATCGATACACGATCGCGTAAAATGTCATTATCATGGAACATTGATTGACGGCACAGTGTTTGACAGCTCCGTGCAAAGAGGTACACCTGCAATTTTCCCCGTCAACGGGGTTATTCAGGGATGGGTCGAGGCTCTTCAGCTCATGCGGGAAGGCTCGAAATGGAGACTGTTTATCCCGCCGTTCCTGGCATATGGTGAAGGAGGTGCCGGTGGAAGTATCGGACCAAACGCCACACTTATTTTTGATGTTGAATTAATCGAAATAGTATAATTTTTTTTTACATGACCAAAATGAATTTAAAATCTGTAGTTATTATTGTGGCTGCTTCAGTCGTTTTAGCAGCTTGTCAAAAAAACAGTTCAAAAACTGTTACTTTGACTAATGAAAACGACTCGGCCAGTTATGCGTTAGGAGTCCTGATCGGACAAAATAATAAGCAAAACCTGGATGCTTCGCCAGGCACAAAAGATCTTAACGTGGATATTTTGATCAATGCCTTTGAAAAACAGTTGAAAGGGGATTCCACTCAAATGGATGCCGCAAAAGCCAATGCGATGATCCAGAAATTCTTTGAAAAAGTTTCCACAAAGGAAGCAGCAAAAAATGCTGAGGAAGGAAAAACATTTCTCGAGCAGAACAAAGCAAAAGAAGGGGTTATTACAACAGCAAGCGGCCTGCAGTATGAAATCCTTAAAGCAGGAGAGGGACCAAAACCAACAGCTGATCAAACGGTAAAATGCCATTATCACGGAACCTTAATCGACGGAAAAGTATTTGACAGCTCTGTCGATAGAGGCGAACCGGCTACATTTAACGTTAGCCAGGTTATTCCGGGATGGACTGAAGCATTGCAACTGATGCCTGTAGGTTCAAAATGGAAATTGTATATTCCGGGTGAACTGGCTTATGGTGAAAGAGGCGCCGGAAAAGATATCGGCCCCAACACGACACTGATCTTTGAAGTGGAATTACTCGAGATTGTTAAATAAACGCTTGCTGATAAAAAATAATAATCCCCCGGCGATTCTTTGCCGGGGGTATTTTTTTTACTGTAATTTTGATATTCAGAAATTGGAAAATTATAATCATGGAAATTAAAGGAAAAATTAACCAGATTTTGAAACCGGCAACGGGAACAAGTAAAGCCGGCAATGACTGGAAAAAACAGGAATTTGTAGTTGAGACTTCTGAAGATCAGTATCCAAAGCAAATCTGCTTCACCCTTTTCAATGATAAACTAAATCTTCTTGACGGGTTACAGCCCGGATCGGAAGTTAATGTCTCATTTTCGATTGAATCGCGCGAATTCAACGGGAAATGGTATCATAATATCAATGCATGGAAAGTGGAACCGCTGAACCGTGAAGTCGTACCCGGATTTACCCCTGAGTTTTTACCGGGAGATATCCCGCCCGAACCAATGGATAATGAAAATGACCTCCCTTTCTAAACGAATAAGAGCAGCACGGACAATTTTACCGCGCTGTTTTTACTTTCTTATTTTCTCTTTACAGAGTATATGCCGGTAAACATCGATCAGCAATAACAAAACAGCAATAAAAGATATAAAAGTAAATTCTTTGGGTATGTCTGTCTGACAATAAGAAATAAAGCTTATGGGCATGATCGGCAAAATACGAAAATAAAAAGAGTTTCCGGAAATTCCGGAAACTCCTGCGGTGCGGACGGGACTCGAACCCGCGACCCTCGGCGTGACAGGCCGATATTCTAACCAGCTGAACTACCGCACCATTTTAATCAGAACTATTTAATAATTTTCAACGGGAAAGCTCCCGTTTTTCATCATTTCAGCGAACAACCATGGCTGTTCGCTGAAGCAATAACTGGCGGTGCGGACGGGACTCGAACCCGCGACCCTCGGCGTGACAGGCCGATATTCTAACCAGCTGAACTACCGCACCATTTTTTTATAATTCTTCTGAAAGTGCTATTTTCAAAAGGCTTTGCAAAGATATGCTTTCTTTTTTTTCCTGCAACATCAAAGATCAAAAAAATAGAAGAAATGGACAGCTAAACCAGATTTTTCGGGTTCAGTTTTTCTTCTCCCTGCCAGCAATAGGCCGTAAGTCTCCCCTTCCGGCTAACACACGAGTCCAGGCAGCATAAATTATCCGAAATAATGTTAGGGCTGTTTTTCATACAGTAATGGCCAAAAAAGACAATCGGCTGGTTCGACGGATAAGGCTTAACGGGCACAGTAATTTCAGGAGGAATTGTATACCCGGGCAGATCGAAGCGGCTTTCAAACGACAGGTCCTTAAATGTCAACCCCGACGGGTCTACCCACCACTTTGAACGAAACGACCGGTGAGGTTGTCCCTTGCTGTCAAAAACCAATAAATCTTTTGGGAGCTGGAAATCGATCCCTTTACAGGTCTCCCAAAATGCTGCAGCCAGATCTGAACTATTTTTTCCAACGAGTTTTAAGAAAGAGCGTTTCAGTTTTTGCCCGGGGAGATTATCCTTCAGCAAACGAATATTTTCATCACGCCAGCAGGCATGAGCAATCCGTATTTTATCCAGATCAAGAAACATTGGTAGTCTTCTCATCCATTTGATGTAACTTCCCCATTCGGCCTCGCGCCCGGAAAATTCCCGAAGGGTCGAATCCAGATCAAGCCTTAAGCGTGACCATTTTTTGCTTAAGTGCATCCCTTTTTTATCGAGAAAACTATAATAAATGGCATTCATCTCATGATTCCCAAGAATAGCCAGGGCATGCTCATTATCCACCATGTTACGTATCAGATTAAGGGTCATCCTGGATTGCGGGCCCCGATTAATAAAATCGCCTACGAAAATCGCTTTTCGCTCAGAATGAGAATAGACCCCGCTTTTTGACGTATAACCGATCCGTTTAAGCAGTTCCTTCAACATATCGGCTTGGCCGTGCACGTCTCCTATAATATCGTACATAAATAAATTGCCTGGTTTTTCTCCAGGCAATTTATTACTATTTTTTTGAAAAATTCAGGTCTTCAACTAAAATTCCTTTTTCCGTCTGCAGCTTTCGTTCTTAAGTCAATTCCCTTTCGATAAAGTTTCCCAACCTTGTATATTTCTCGTAGAGAGCCTGGTATTTTTCTGCATTAGCGGGAATGGGCAAAAACTCCTTTTCAATGCCGCTACCCATTTTTTCCTGAGCTTCCATGGTCGTTGCATAAACGCCTGCTGCCACAGCTGCAGCCATGGCGGCACCCAATGCGCAGGCCTGTTCGGAACGAGCCACCTGAATAGGCATATTCAAAACATCACAAACGATCTGCATCACCAGCGGTGATTTTTTCGCCACACCACCCAACGCAATTACACCTTTGATCGGAATACCCTCCCGGGTATACCGATCAGCTATCGCTTTCGATCCAAAAGCGGTTGCTTCGACCAGAGCGCGGAATATTCGCGGAGCATCTGTTCCGAGACTCAGTCCGGCAATAGCTCCTTTCAGATTCTGATTGGCGTCGGGAGTACGGCGGCCATTCATCCAGTCGATCGCCAATACACCACTCTCGGAAACAGGCACTTCTGCAGCCGCCTTAGAGAGCTCGCCAATCATCTTAGCCGATATCTCTTCAATCAACTTTTGCCGGAGCGGTTCGTCAATAAATGCGGTCTGCGCGAGAATATTTTCGACGGGCCACATCAGCACTTTTTTGAACCAAGCGTAAATATCGCCAAAAGCCGATTGTCCGGCTTCCATTCCCAGCATACCTGGTACGATCGATCCATCCACCTGTCCGCAAATGCCCGCGATGAGTTTGTCACCCACTTCATCCATTGGGGCGATCAGCATATCGCAGGTCGATGTGCCCATCACCTTACTCATATAATAAGGTTTGATTTCACCCCCAACAGCTCCGACATGCGCATCAAAAGATCCAACGCCCACGATGATACCAGCAGGCAATCCCAGTTTATCTGCCCACTCTTTGGTCAGTTTCCCGGCCGGCATATCAAAGGTATAGGTTTCTTTAAACAGCCGGTCGCGCATTCCGCTCAGCACCGGATCAAGGGAGACCAGAAATTCTTCTGAAGGCAGACCGCCAAAAGCGTCATGCCACATGGCCTTATGACCCGCAGCACACCGGCTTCTTTTGACGGTTGCAGGTCGTGTATTTCCTGTTAAAATGGCCGGTATCCAATCGCAATGTTCCATCCAGCTGTATGCTGCACGCAAAACGCCGGGATCTTCTCTTGAAACATGCAGGATCTTGGACCAGAGCCACTCGGACGAGTAAACCCCGCCTTCATATTTTCTAAAATCAACAGACCACGCGGAGCATTTTTCATTGATCTCATCGGCTTCCTTTACGGCCGTATGATCCTTCCACAAAATGAACATCGCGTTTGGATTCTCTTCAAATCCGTTTGTCAATGACAAAGGAGTACCATTCTCGTCGATTGCACAAGGGGTTGAGCCGGTCGTATCAACGGAAAGGCCAACTATATTTTGCGCAACTTCGGGGGTAACCTTTTCTAAGGCTTTTGTAATCGTATATTCAAGCCCTTCCAGATAATCCAGAGGATGTTGTCTGAACTGATTTTTAGCAGGATCACAATATAATCCTTTTTTCCAGCGCGGATATTCGAATACTGCACTGGCTACCTCTTCTCCGGTCAGTACATTCACTATCAGCGAACGCACCGAATCCGTTCCATAGTCCACTCCAATCGTGTATTTTACCGTTGTCATATTTATAATTTAACTTTAAAATTACTTCTGCCCATAATAAGCATTCTTACCATGTTTTCTGAGAAAATGCCTGTCCAGCAAAGCCTGGCTCATTCCTGCACCGGGATTGAGATTGAGCGAGCGAAAGGCCATCTTTGCTATTTCTTCCAGCACGACGGCATTATGCACGGCGTCCCGGACATCCTTTCCCCATGAAAAAGGAGCATGGTTATTTACAAGTACACCAGGAACATGATCAGGATTCAATCCTTTAAAACACTCGACAATCACATGCCCTGTCTCCTGTTCATAAAGGCCGTTGATCTCTTTATCCGTCATCTTCCTTGTGCAGGGAATTTGGCCATAAAAATAGTCGGCATGAGTCGTGCCAATGGCAGGGATTGGTATACCGGCCTGAGCCCAGCTCGTCGCCCATTCTGAATGAGTATGAACGATCCCGCCAATATGCCCGAAATCGCGGTAGAGAACCAAATGAGTATCGGTATCGGACGAAGGTTTGTACTTTCCTTCCACCGGGTGACCGTTCAAATCGACCACGACCATATCTTCAGGTACCATATTTTCATAAGAAACGCCACTGGGCTTAATCACAACCAAACCCTTTTCCCGGTCAATCCCACTCGCGTTTCCCCAAGTGAATATGACCAGGCCGTGTTTCACCAGGTCCAGATTAGCCCGGCACACCTGCTCTTTCAACTTTTCCAGCATCTTCGCTATTTTATATTCAAAGATTAATCTGATATTCCGTAAATATTACCAGAAATAAACGTAAAATACAACTGTGAAACCCAGGATAATTACAGTATGGATGATATCCCATTTATTCCAACTGGCTCGTGTGGCTGCCTTTTGCGCAGCTGTCGCTGAATGGATTGTCAATCCTTCTATTTGTGATGCAGGTGTACTTTCAGTGAAGCGGCTGACGACCATGATCACCAGGATACTGAAAATCAACATTCCTCCACTAAAGAATAACCAGTTCACGTCATAAAACAACTGGTAAAACCAGCTATCTGCACCTTTCTCTGCGGCCCAAAGTCTGACATCAGTATAGCCTGCCTGTCCGGCCAAAGTAGAGTAGAGTACTTTCGCACCTAACCTGATAATGCCAATAATAAAGCCAGCGATCATTCCCCACATCCCTCCTTTGGGTGTGGGCCGGGTAGAAACAACGCCTAACAAAAAAGCCGCCGCTATTCCCGGTGCCAGAACAGACTGGACATCCTGCAGGTAATTGTAAAGGACACTGCCGATGCTCCTCATAATCGGAATCCATAGAATTCCCAGAATAACCACGACAATTGTCGCTATACGCCCTACGTATACCAGCTTTCTCTCATTAGTATCCGGACGGTATTTCTTATAAAAATCGATCGTGAACAACATAGACGATGAATTAAACAGGGAAGCCAAAGAACTCATGAGCGCCGCAAGAATCCCGCAAACCACCAAACCTTTTAGGCCCGCAGGAAGCAGTCTGGATACCAGGGCAGGAAAAGCGGAATCAGATGTTGTAAGAGTAAAGACCTCACCATTAATAACGACTCCCTTTTTTGCCATAGCAAAAGCAATCATCCCGGGGATCAAAAAAAGGAACACCGGGGTCAACTTTAAATACGCACCAAAAATGGCTCCCCTCCTTGATTCGGTTTCATTTTTCCCGGAAAGCACCCGTTGCACAATGTACTGATCAGTACACCAATACCAAAAGCCAATGACCGCGGAACCAATCAACACACCAAGCCATGGGAAATTTGCATCCTGATTGCTGCGGATCAGGTTAAACATAGTATCACCCTGCGTGTTTACCTGAACTGCTG
>JBDKTZ010000299.1:0-10316 GCA_039679975.1 Prolixibacteraceae bacterium | reverse complement strand
CCTGTTCGAACAAAATGCAAGCCTAACTGATTTATGGTTCCATTATGAGTCTGTGTTTCCATTCCGTTTTGTACCAATAATGCACCAACGACGTAGTAGCAAGCATAATACAATCTGGTTGCGGCTGTTTGCCACAGTTTGTTGTCTACCAAAATTGAAACTTCCGCATACGTCTTTTTCGCTCTTTCCAATCTAAGTTGCACAACTGCCCCCCTCTCTTCGTCCGTTAGCCTCATCTTAATACTAGTTTATTTCAATTCCTTCTCTTTCAACATTTTTATAGAACGGAAACATTTTCCCTTTTTCCCACTCTGTTCTCGTGAATATTTTTATGCTCAAATAAGTTCCATATTTCCACCCCATCTGCACAAATTCAAAAGTTTTATCTTCGTCCGACTGATCCTTTTTCTGTTTGTTGAGTAAAAGCAGCAAGTCCCAATCCGAATCCGGACGGGCATCACCGCGTGCCTGAGAACCAAACAGTATCAGGCGCGCATCGGGCAACAACCTGCGTTTCAATTCGCGAATATTTTCCAGAATTTGCGTGTTCATCACTTTCAACCTGAAACTCTTTATACTAATTATACTAAATACCTCATATACACAAAGGTAATTCTTTATTTGATATACTCAAAAAAGCCACCGCAGGTCAAAGACCCGATTTGGGACGGCCGGCAATTTCCTCTTTGTCACGTTGAGTTCTGTTCCGGGCCTTGCCCTCGTTAAACTGATAACTTACCCGCAACATAAATGGTACAGCCGGTAGTTGCAGATTTCCGGCATAGTAACTGGAAAAATCAGACGCCACCACTTCCGATCCCTGATAAACAAAATTTTTCGCAAACAGCAAAGCGCTCATCAGTCCCACTTTAAGATTCTTGTTAAACGCCTTGTCGAGCGAGATAAAATAAAGGGGATCATAAAAAGTTCGATCCTGAATGTTGTTTTTCCGGGTAGCATACTGAAATATGACCGACAAGGCAAAGTCATGTTTCAATGACAAGATCGTGGAAAATCCGGATTCAAGAACCAGTTTTTTCCGATCTTCAACACCATATTGTCTGGCAAGATCGTTGACCGAAGTCGCCTGGTTATACAACCTGACGGAAGGATTGAAAGTGAACGGGCCGAATTTCAGCGAACCCTGCAATTGCACGCCGTACTGACGGATAGTCCCCAGGTTTTGCCGCTGTGTTTCAAAAGAGCTGCTGTCGTTCAGGAACGTCAGATTGCTCATCGCACAGGAAACCTGATCGTAAAAAAGCCGCGAAGAAAGATAATTACTTCGGAACTGAACGGAATACTCAATGTAAAAACGGCTACGGAATTCAGGCCTCAATACAGGATTCCCCTTGCTGACCGTGTACCGGTTATCGATGTACGTATACGGATTCAGTGCATATACAGACGGGCGGTTTACCGAACGGTGATACGAAAAAAGAAGCTGCTGCCGCTCATTCAGCTTATAACGGAACGTACTGTAGGGTAAAACAGAAAGTTCCGATTTGCTGAACCCGTTTTGAAGTTTCGATTCCGTATCTTCGGCCCGTACACCAACACTAAAATCATACTTCGTTTGCGTATAATGGAGGGCTCCGTGCAAGGCATATACCTGTTCCCGGTAACTGAACCCGATCGAAGTCTGATCGTCCATATCCTGGCTCCGGGCCTTCATCCCGGCACTCAGACTGAGTTTCTTATTTAGAGATGTTGTAAAGTCAATTTTCACACTCGTGGAAACTTGTCCCGGGTTTTCGGTATTGATATAAGAGGCCGAACCATCTTCTCCATCGCTTTTGTAAGCGGTAGTGTTGTCCGAACGCAGATAAACGTTGCTGATATCGATAGCGATCTCGCTGCCCCGGTCGTTAAACTGATGTTTGTAATAGATCGAATGAAAGAGGGTACGGTTTTTATCGTTCTCGTCCCGTTGGGTATTCCAGACCCGGTTTTCGCCTCCTGATACTTCGTTGGTCACTTCGCCGTCCTGCTCATAGGAATAGGGGTTAAAAGATCCGTAAAAGCTGAGCAGATCGCGGGGAGTTAGATCATAGTCAACTCCGTAATGAAACTTATGCGACAGGTTTTTCTGCCTTACCTGCTGAACCGAAGACAGTTGAGTCTCCGACGAATTGAACCGGAAAGTCCGCCAGGTAGCTTCATCGATATGTTCGAAGTTGATTTCTCCGTTATAAGAGGTATAGAGATTTATCTTCCTGAAACCATAGTTGATACTGTAGGTTGGAAAAGAATAAACGAACGACCCCGACGCAGGTATTTCAGAAAACACCTGTCCGCTGATGCCGGTGTCGTGTTCCTTCTTCAAAACAATGTTGATAACCCCTGTCACATTTCCGTCGTAGTTCGATGGTGGTGTATGAATGACTTCCACTTTTTCAATGAATGCCGGATTTAGTTGACTGATAAAGCTCCGGTCACGCTCTTTCCCGTTGACATAGAGTAAAATATTCGAACTCCCCTGAAGGGAGATATTTTGCTTCAGATCGACCTGTACCCCCGGAATATGCCGAAGTACGTCGGGCGCACTGCCCGATGCACCAAGAATTTTTTTATTGAGGAAAAAAACGGTTTTATTGTCATCCGATTTTCCCCTTGCCCGTTCGGCTGTCACCGTCGCCTCCTCAATGAGCAGCGTTGAATCCTTCAGGGAAATAATCCCCGCATTCATAACCCCGGGAGCGCCAATATCGATGGGTTTTAATGCCAACCTGTATCCGACTGAAGTAACGCGAAGCTGATAGCTCCCGCTATGAACCGATTCAATGGTAAAGCATCCGTTCTCGCCGGTTATGGTGCCGGAACTAAAGCGTGCGGTGTCGCCCGACAGTTTCATCAGGCGAACCGTAGCATAAGGGATTGGCTGATTATTTTTTTCAGCAGTTATTATTCCGGTGATGGACGCGTTTTTTTGAGCGTGAACCCCCGCAGAAATTAATGTCAGCAACAGGAACAATGTCGTCTTTGTATGCCTGTTTTGCCGTTTTAGTATGCGTTTCATTTGCAGAGAACAGTTTTTGATTTTTCTGCAAATGGAATGACATTCACTTTGTTTTCCTATTTATTGGGATATTCGGCCGCTATTTGTGACCGGTGGAAAACCAGACAAAGGAAAAGGATTTAAACTGGTACGAAATGTAATTTTTTGTGACGAATGGCTATATGTATCGGGCAATGAGTTGATCGAACCTTTTGGTGTTTTTCCGTGATACGGGAAGCTCATTATTACTGCCGGCAACCTTCACCTGATACCCCAGCGAATTTCCTCTTCTGGAGCTAATTTTCCGTATGTTCACAATAAAGGCACGGTGTATGCGCATAAAAAAAGGGACAAACGACAATTGCCGTTCGATCTCGCTGATCGAGTTCCGGATGACCACCTTCCGCGGTCGCTCCTGACCGCTAAGATAAAAAACCACATAATTCCCTTCCGACTCGGCATACATAAACTGGCCCGGGTAAAAGCTTAATTCGTCTTTTTTAGCTTTCGATGTGATGTGGATGAGCTCCTCCGTGTTCTCTTTGCCGGGGATGTTATTCCTTGTTTTGAAGTCCTGCACGGTTTCGGGAGTAAACAGATAACGGATATTCAGCAAAGAAAAAAACAGGACAGGGATCAGAGCGAATAATGAAGCCTTTAACAAGGAATCAAAAAAGGTTGAAAAGTTCCAGCGGGAAGCAGGTCCTTCAATGATAAAACCGGCAAAATATACAGAAATACCAATCCACAACAGAAGAATAAGGATCGACGACAGTTCCCGTGCAAAAGTCCATTCTTTGTTCCTTGAGAAGCCATGCATCTGTTTCAGGATTATTGCAAGTCCCAAAACGGAAACAGAGATGATCAGACAATATAACAGCATGGTAAAATCAAAGCTGAAAGAACGGGCGCTTTTAAATCCCAGCGGCCGGTACACGACAGCAAAACAGAAAACAAAAACAAAAAAAACCGACGTTCCCGCAACCGGCCTTCTGATCAAAAAATGCTGCGGATATCTTTTTCTGAGTTGCTTTTTAAGCTGTTCTACCAATTCTTTCATTTTTCAAACGGCTTCACCAGAGCCAATTTTAATGCTGACCCCGTTGTTAGAGAAAGATCTTCTTCAAAAATAGAATAAAACGAACAAAGCAACCCGAGTTATCCGGCGTTTTATTGCCGGAACTGATGATAAAATCCATCGGGAAAGCGAGCAGGCTTAGAAGCAATAGATATTTCTCTTTGATTGACAGATAGATAACCCACATTGATTACTTTAAAGAAACGTCAGGTTGTTTAATCAGGATTAAAACTAAAAATCGGTGGGGCTGTCATCTTTTATCTGATACTTATTTTTATTGTTGCCGATTGTTTCATCCTTTATACTGAAAGAAAAATCCCAGGCAGTATTCCCTTTTTCTATTTTCAACAGAATTCTGTTTTTTCCCGCGTTAAGATATAACGGGCACTGAAATTCGTCAATAAGCATGGTCTCATTATCACGCTTTTTAAATACAGACATCCCATTGCAAAAAACCTCTATGCTTCTGTTCACTCCCAGACTGGCAGTTACCTTCTTCGGTCCCGGAGATTCCAATGTACAAAAAGCATAGGATATGGCCTTATTGTCAGAGTCCAGTATGGTGTTCAAAGATACCTTGTCGGATAGCGGGGAAGAATACTTCATCCATTTTATGTTTTTACCGTTGGAATCAAAAAATGAAAATCCCGGAAAAGGTGACGCGTTTTGTTCGCCTCCCATTTCTTTCAGAAAATCATGGTCGAAGCCAGTGCCGTTTTTAAGATCAAAAGCAGGTGAAATAAGCCAATAAGTGAAATAGGATCCGGCTATTTCCCGAATGTCGAGCCGGATATCAGCGGGTACAGATAATGGTAATTTTTGCTCAAAATATTCAACCGACCGATCCAAGGAAGTGATCAGATCGTCATAGTCGTGCAGGACCTTATTGAACGGGTCCAACGCAAAATCATTCCAGTAGTCTCGGTTTTCACTTTTCCAGATTGCATTAAAATCGTCCTTTAACCTGTTAAAATCGTCCCGGCACTTTACGATGTTGATCCTGGCCCTGTTTAGCAGCTGACGAGCTTTGTCCCGCCCGGTGTACTGAATACAACATGCTTCAGAATAGAGGGTTGATGCTTCTGCCAGCTTCAGTTTTGCCTGCGCCAGGTACTTGTATTCATCCGAAACGATTTGAAAAGCAGTATATTCTCTTGTATCATATTGGGACCTTTTCAGACTAAGTATGGAATCTACTTCCAGGCATGCTTCATAAACTTCTTCCCAGCCGGCGAGGCTATAGCTGGTATATTTTCCTCTTTCGGGTATAACCGTTTTCCAGAACACCAGTTCATTCATTCCGCCCAGTGCCTGAATATCTCCCATTTCAGTCAATTTATGAACAGCGGTAAAAAGTTCCTTTCCGCCGCCTTTATATAACCCGGATGATAACCGTGTATCGAAATCGTCTGTACTGTTCTCATTGGGATTCCACGAATGCTCTGCTCCGTATGCAACTCCGTACCAGTCTCGGTCAAAGCTATGCAGTCCGCCGTCGTCCCAAATAGTATTTAAAACACCCATTGCTCCTTTTTGGGCGCCTTCACGGATAAACTTGCGGATATTGGGTAGCGCCTGTTTATAGTCGGGGAATAAACGGAGCGAATTGAGGACACCTGTGCAGACGATATAGTCGAACCCCTTTTCAACAAACGGATCGATCCATGATGCATAGGATTGTTTGTCGCCATATTCCCATGTCATCATCACCGCATCGGATGGCAACAGGTCAAGAATGTCTGGGTGCTGCAATACAATATCACCCCACATCATCATCCGTTTATTGTGGCGACGAAGAATATCCGACAACTGGTTCATGTAACCAGCATACACGCCTCCCACTCCAATACTGTCGGCCATCTTTTTAGACGGACCTCTTCCCAGATCAAAAGTTTCGTCACAATTTACGTGAAAGAACCCGGAACTAAAAGCCGGGCACATTTCATCGTAAATATCTTTCATGAACAGGACTGTCTCCGGATTCACAGGCGAATACATGGTATTGCTTTCAGCCAGATGCCGGTATTTTGGATGGAGCAATACTTTTTCTGCATGCCCCAGCGACTGGAAGTTCGGCACCAATTCGATGAAATGTTCCTTTGCGTATTCAGCTATTTCTTTCCACTCTTCGATGCTGATCCCGCCTGCCGGAGGAGCAAATTCAGGGTGTTTTTTTGTTCGTACAACATGTTCCGTATAATAGCAAAGCATGTTCAGCTTTAATTCAGACATTCTTCTGATTTGGTATTTCATGTACTCTTTGCATGGAACAGGTCCGCGGCTGATGTCATCCATGACTCCCCGGTATCTGAGAGCCGGCCTGTCGATGATGTGCATCCCTTTAAGCTGATTATTTTGAGCGCTCCGGATGAGTTGTTTTAATGACTGTTTTCCATAAAAAATTCCTTGTGCGGTATTGGCTGCCAATACGATTTGATGATCATCGATCAGAAGCTCGTATCCCTCATTCCCGATATCCTGCTTAAAAAATCCCAGTCTGCCGCAAAGGGTATCAAAATCTTTATCCTGATTGCGTATGCCGGTATGCAGCGATCTTATAGCTGAACAATTCTCTTCTGTCAGGATTTTTTCGTAATCGATACCTCTTGGCAGAACAAAGGTTTTTCCAGTCAGTTTCACATAAAAAGGCCGCGGTACGATATCAACGGCTAAAATATCACAACACGATAGGATCAAAATACAAAAAAGTGTCATTATCCGTTTCATAACTCTTCTTTTTAAAATGACTTAACTTTTCGGGACCGAAAGAAATGATACATTTCGCTGCCTAAGGTCAGTACGGCTCCTAATCCCCGGGGATCGTTATCCAAGGGTTCCTGCCTCATATAATACTCCGTGTTTTCACCCATATCTGTTCCCCGGCATATACCATGCACGATTCCGTCCTGGTCTGTTTGCAACCTGACCGCATCCCAGGCTCTAAGCAATTGGGCCGAGTAGGTGTCAGGTATCCATTTGTTATTGATGGCTCTTGCAAGCCCGATCGCAAACATGGCTGTTCCCGATGTTTCAGGATAAGAATCGGGACGATCAATCACCTGATGCCACAATCCGCTCTGCGACTGGTATGTGAGGATCGCTTTCAGGTGAGTTACAAAAAGGTCCTTAATTTTTTTGTAATCTTTGTGCGATCGCGGTATCTCCAGCAAAGCCTCAGAAGTGGCCCAGATCATCCACCCATTGGCTCTCGACCATGCCGCAGGAGAATGTCTCTTCTCCTGATCGTACCATCCATGTCTGTAAAGATTTGTTTTGGTGTCGGTCAGATATTTATTAAAGTTAATGATCTGAAGGGCTACGGTGTCGTACAGCCCCGCGTCATTATTTATTTTGGCCATCCGGAGTATAAATGGTACCGACATAAACAGATCGTCTGCCCAGACCGTATGCCTGACAGGTTCGGGACGGCAAAACGTTCCATCGGCAAGACGCGATTGTTTATGCAATACATAGTTGAGGGTCTGGTCCAGAATGTCGCGTTGCAGTCCCTGAGGCTTTTCGGTAACTGCCATCTCGGCAATGGGCAGTATGGCTCCGCCTGTATCGTCCAGCATGGTTGCCCTGAATAAACGAAAATATGTTCCCCGCAATACCCTTTTCGAGAAATACTGTTCTTTGAAAAAATCGTAATGATCGGTCACCTGTTTGTTATACATTTCGACAAACCGTTTATACCTGTAGTCGTACGATACTTTATAAAGATTAAGAATTCCCAGCAGTGCATTGGAATTGGCATAATGCCAGTCGGCATCAAACCCTTTTTTTGTTTGGTTTTTTGACGTTGTAAATGCCTGGCCTGTCATTGGACTTTGCAGTTTCCAGGATATGATACGGCCGTTTTGCCTGTAATACTCCCGGATGCTGCGTTCGGGTCCGAATATGGAATCAATGGCATTTCCTTCTGTTAAGATAAAAGGCGTTGTTACAAGCCAATTGTTTATATAAGAATTGTCAATGTCGTTTTTGATCAGTACTTCATCGTCAAACATCCCGTCAGGTTTCTGAACGCAACAAGAGAATACCCCTCCGTCGTATCCGCCGCCGCATTTCACCAGCAGCTGGTTTTCACCTTTCCTCAGATTGACCTTTACTTCGTTGGCAAACTCAAACCGGTTATAGGTATACTCCCTGAAATTTTCCTCATCCGATTTTCCCGAACAGATCAGTCTGTTATTGAGAAACACCCTCATGTTTCCGCGGAAGGAAAATCCAAGAATGGCCTCTTTGGCTTCTTCCGCATGGATTGCGATCAGCCCGTAGGCTACTTCACCGGCTTTTTTCAATAGGTCCTGATCAATGCACAACCGAGCGACATTCGCATTGAAAGTAATCACTTTGGGTTCAAGACTGAACGTTGTATTCCGGATCATACGATCGGCTACTTTTCTGACTGTGTTTAGCACCTGTTCTTCCCGGGCAGGAGTTGCAGAGGCGATCGTTGAAGCCCAGAATGACATCTCTTCTCCGTTTGTTCCACGGGGTTTGTTCTGAATATACAGGGATATATCCCCGGATGGAAGCATCTTTGATGACCGGAGTATTAATAAATATCCGTTTTCCTGCAGCGAATGATCGTGAAAAGAATGCTCCGTTCCATTCTGTTTCAGTACGAAATCCTTCGCCTGTACGGTAGATGCATCCAACGGGTATGAGAACCAAAGCTTCAGCATGTTCTTATCTGTTTTATGCCTCACGATACGTGGTTTTTCCTGATCAGGCATTTCCGTGCCCGGGTCCATGTAACGAAAAGGCGGACCTTCCACCAAACGGTCGTCGTCATAAGCTCCGATATCGAGTTTATCCCCTGTAAAACCGATTATAATTCCTTCCGGAATGATACCCTTGTCGCGGCAAGGAGACTCGTTTCGGAGTAAAAAATTTCCATATTTTCCGTCAACAAACATAGGGTCGACTGTCATACTTTGGTACTTCGCTTTTTGCGTCACTCTTTCCGGAAAAGGAATATTGGAGCAATCGTTCTCAAAAACATTGTTCGCTCCCAGGTAATAGATACCAACCGTATCGGAATTGGTGATATAATAGGCATTGTTGAAATGCCGAATGTTGTCGTTGTGCCAGTATTGTTCTTTCTTTCGTCCCAATACATCGGAGTCTGTCTGCCAGCTGTTTTTGAATATATAGATCGGTTTGGTCAGTCTTCTGTCTTTCCCCATGAATTTGAAAATAGTCCATCCATCATTACAATCGGGGAGCTTTACTCCCGTATTCCCGTAAAAGTAGAGAGGCCCTCCTCCTACTTCGGTAACGGAAATAAAGGCATGACTGTTGATCATTTTGTTATGGTAGAAGTGCAGATTTTTGCAATATACTTCCGGTTCAAACGCGTTATCAGCCGAATTCTCGATCACATTGCGATATATTTCACCATTGGTACCTGCCAGTGTATCGTTTTCAGCCTCGCCCATGACTGAGAGCCTGAATCCGTTATATACATTCTTCAGATAATTGTCCCTCAACACAAAAGAACCGCTGATCATTCTGGATTGAAACAGGCTTCCGTTGTAATACCTGAATTTTCCATGATGCAATTCTTCCCAGGAATATTGGTTTTCTTTTGTCCACACGTGCTCGCCTTGCTCCCAATAACAATTCTCAATAAGAAAATGGTGACTTTTGCGTCCTTCTGCATACATCGCCCGTCTTCCTCCTTCAATATTGGAGTTTGTCAGGGAAATGTAGCTCGAATTGATAACCCGTATGGCATCGATCCAGCAATTTTTGAACGAGAAATTATCGATGGTGATCCATGAACTTTCTTCAATGCAGAAGCCATATTTCTGTTGGTCGCCGGCCGGATTAAAAGCCCCGCCGTCGATCGTTGTAGACATCCTTTCTTCTCCTCTGATCACAACCGGTTTGTCGGGCAGTCCATGTATGTTTTTAAGATTGAAGTTTATTTTGTAATATCCTTTTTTCAATAAAAGGGTATCACCCGGTTGCACTTTGCCGATTTTGGCGTTTATTTCCGTTCCCGTTTTCCCGGACGAGACGACAATGACTTTTGCATAAACCGGATGATTGCCCAAAGCGAACGTCATCAGACAGGTCAGAAACAAGAACATCACTTTATACATGGTGTATCAATTTTATTTTATAATCCGGTAGGTAAATCTGACCGTTTGCCGGAATTCATGATCATTATGCATGACATTCAGCAGAATAGGATAAGCCCGGAGGGCCGGATAAGGGAAACGGTAT
>JBDKTZ010000412.1:0-12574 GCA_039679975.1 Prolixibacteraceae bacterium | reverse complement strand
GGGAAAGGAAATTGTCTATTCCACTACCAACGGTACACGCTGCATCCATATGGCAAGCCACTCGAAAGCTGTTGTCATAGGTTCTTTTTTGAATCTTACGGCATTAAGCGGGTGGTTGGTCGGGCAGCAATCGCCGGTCCTGATTTTTTGTGCATCGTGGAAAGATCGTTTTAGTCTTGAAGATGCAGTCTTTGCTGGTGCTCTTGCCCAAAAGCTCCTCCTGTCCGGGAAATTTTTTTCCGTTTGCGATGCGGTGACAGCGTCTGTCGATTTATGGGAGCTGGCAAAAGACAATCTGAATGAGTATATGATGAAAGTCGCTCAAAAGGAGAGGCTGGCGGCCAAAGGTCTGGATGATTGTATCAGTTTTTGTCTGACGACGGATTATACCCGGGTAATCCCAATCTGGAAAAACGGGGAATTGGTTTCCCTGTGATTATTTAGAAATAATCAAAAGAACCAAATTAACCATTTAATTTACAATAAATTAATTGTCTAATTAAACAAAAGATCGTTGGCCGGGACGCCCAATAATTTAAATGGAAATTTCACTTTATTGAATGATTAATTGCAATTTTGCTAAAAAATAATTTTAACCCTTAAATAACATAACCATGAAGAAGCATAATTTTTCTGCGGGACCCTCTGTGTTACCCGAGTTCACGAAGCAGAAAGTGGCCGAGGCAGCACTCAACTTTGCCGGCACCGGACTTTCTGTAATGGAAGTATCACACCGCGGGAAAGAATTTGTTGCGGTGATGGATGAGGCTATCGCGCTTGTAAAGGAATTATTGAATGTACCTGAAGGTTATTCTGTATTGTTTTTACAAGGCGGCGCCAGTCTCCAGTTTTTGATGGCCCCTTATAACCTGTTCAAGTCAAAAGCGGCTTATCTGAATACCGGTGTATGGGCGTCAAAGGCTTTGAAAGAAGCAACATTTTTTGGTGAAGTGATTGAAGTCGCTTCTTCGAAGGATAAAAATTTCAATTATCTTCCCAAATCATATGAAGTTCCTTCAGATGTGGACTATCTTCATATTACAACAAACAACACGATTTACGGGACAGAGTTAAAATCAGATCCGGAGGTGAATGTAAGGCTTGTCGCAGACATGTCGTCCGATATTTTCAGCAGACCGGTTGATGTTTCAAAATATGATCTGATTTATGCCGGGGCACAAAAGAACCTGGGCCCTTCGGGAGCGACTTTGGTTGTTGTAAAAGATGACGCTTTGGGGAAAACGGGACGTACTATTCCGACTATGCTTGATTACCGCGTGCATATTAAAGATGGGTCCATGTTTAACACGCCTGCAACGCTGCCTGTTTTTGCTTGCCTTCAAACGTTAGTCTGGCTGAAGGAGTTGGGTGGTGTGGCTGAAATGGAAAAAATCAATATCGCCAAAGCTGATGTGATTTATAAAGAGCTTGACAGGAATAAGGTTTTTGTTCCGACTGTTCCCGCTGCTGAAGACCGGTCACGTATGAATGTTACCTTTGTGATGGCTCCGGGTTATGAAAGCCTGGAGAAGGAATTCCTGGATCTTGCTTCGGCAAGGGGAATGGTTGGTTTAAAAGGACATCGTTCGGTGGGCGGTTTCAGAGCATCGATCTACAATGCATTGCCCATCGGGAGCGTGCAGGCACTGGTCGATGTAATGAAGGAATTCGAAGCAGGGCACTGATATTAAATAGCCTGTTCCTGCGAAAGCGGGAACGGGTATAACGTTTTTTAAAATGGTTACCGGATGGTGAAGATATTGCTGGCAACTGAGAAGCCATTTACGGAAGACGCTGTTAAACAAATTTCAACTGTCGCCGATCGGGCAGGTTATCATCTGGAGGTATTGGCAGGTTATTCATCGGTCGATGAGTTAAAAAGGGCTGTTGCTGACGCCGACGGGATGATTGTTCGAAGCGACCTGGTGGGACAGGACATACTGGATGTTGCTCCAAAGCTAAAAGTTGTTGTTCGTGCCGGTGCAGGTTATGATAATATTGATACGGTTGCAGCCGGTGTACACGGTGTGGTGGTCATGAACACGCCGGGACAAAATGCCAATGCTGTTGCTGAACTTGCTGTCGGACTGGCTATCTATGGCATTCGTGGTTTTTTCAGCGGCAAAACCGGGGGTGAGCTTCGCGGCCGGACACTAGGACTGCATGGTTATGGATATGTGGCCAGGAATGTCCACCGGATTGCACGAAGCATGGGGATGAAGGTCATTGTTTATACCCGGTACAGCAAAGCCCAGGCCGTTTCCGAAGGAATTGACGTAACCGGCTCGCTTGAGGAGTTGTATGCCTCATCTGACCTGGTGTCTATTCATGTGCCTGCGCGGGCAGAACATATTGGTTCTGTAAGTATGCCTGTCCTTAAGTATCTGAAGAAAGACGCCATTATTATCAACACTGCCAGAAAAGAGGTGATCAATGAAGCCGATCTTTGTGCATTTATGGAAGAAAGACCTGACGTAAAATATCTGGCCGATGTCATCCCCGATTGTGAGGCCGTTTTCAGGGAAAAATTTGCCGGTCGTTATTTCTTTACACCAAAAAAAATCGGAGCACAGACTGAAGAGGCCAATAACAAAGCAGGAGTGGCCGCGGCTGAACAGATCGTGTCATTCTTTGAAAAGGGTGACGAAACATTCCGGGTAAATAAATAAACATGGTTGAACCATCTTGTATCCGGATGTTCATGATGTCTTGATACTTGATACTTGATACTTGATACTATATTATGGCAACAGTAAAAGCATTTAAAGGACTACGTCCGCCTAGGGAAATTGTCAAAGACCTGGCATGCCTTCCCTACGATGTTATGAATTCTGAAGAGGCTGCGAAGATGGCAAAAGGAAAGGATAACTCGTTGCTTCACATTACCCGTGCGGAGATTGATTGTCCGGAAGGAACCGACATTCACTCTGAAACAGTTTATAACAAAGCAGTTGAAAATTTTGAAAAATTTCAAAGGAAAGGATGGCTGACCGAAGACGCGGAAGCCCGTTTTTACATTTATGCCCAGACCATGGGTGGGCGAACCCAATACGGAATAGTGGGTGCGGCCTCGTGCGAGGATTATCATAAAGGCGTCATTAAGAAACATGAGTTAACAAGACCAGACAAGGAAGAGGATCGGATGATTTTGACTCGTTATCTGAATGCAAATATTGAGCCTGTTTTCTTTTCATATAAGGCGGTGCCGGAAATCGACGCGATCGTTGAATCGATTGTAAAAAATCAGGAAGCCGAGTATGATTTTGTCGCTGAAGATGGTTTTGGTCATCATTTCTGGCCGATCCGGGAGCAAAAAGTAAATGAGACTATTGAACAGCTTTTTGAGACTAAAGTACCTTCAACCTATGTGGCCGACGGTCATCATCGAACTGCTGCTGCTGCACGTGTAGGACTGGAAAAGAAGGCCCGGAATCCAAATCATACCGGCAAGGAATCCTATAATTATTTTATGGCAGTTCATTTCCCCGACAATCAATTGCAAATTCTTGATTATAATCGCGTGATCCGTGATCTCAACGGATTAAGCGAGTTTCAGTTGCTTGAGAAGCTGGATAAATCATTCATTGTGGAAAAAACGAGTCAGGATATTTACAGACCTGCGCGTTTACATGAATTCGGTATGTACCTGGGCGGAAGCTGGTATTGTCTTACAGCCCGGCCCGGAACTTTTAATGATCAGGATCCGATTAGTGTTTTGGATGTGACTATTCTTTCCCGGCAGATACTTACTCCATTACTTGATATTCAGGACCTTCGTACTTCTACACGCGTCGATTTTGTGGGAGGTATCCGGGGACTTGGTGAATTGAAAAAACGTGTTGATCAAGGAGAGATGAAAGTGGCATTTGCTTTGTATCCTGTCTCTATGCAACAATTAATAGATATTGCTGACAGCGGAAATATTATGCCTCCAAAAACAACGTGGTTTGAACCTAAACTCCGTTCAGGACTGGTTATTCATAAATTAAACTAATAAAAATGAACCCCGGAATTGACTCCGGGGTTCATTTTTATTAGTTCTAAAGATCTTCATCATCTTCTCCTGCATCGTCGTCATCATCATCGTCGTCTGCCCCTGCATCATCGTCACCATATGAAGAATCATCTTCTTCGTCCACAACATTTTCAGGAATGTAATCCAGATCAGCATATTTATCTTCATAAGCTTCGCGTGATTCGTCCTTCAGCGTTCCCTCATCATCGTAGTCATCGTCTTCACTGATAATATCGATCGCTTCCTGCGAAGTCATTCTCACCAAATAGTATTTCTCGTCTGTTTCAAATGGCAATGCACTGACCAGTAAACCATCCTTATTCGTAAAGGAGATCAGGTGTTGGCTAAAACCATTTGGATAAACCAGTTTTATTTGTTCTTTGATAGCCTCGTCGAGCTTTTCGTAATCTTTAATAATTCTGGGTTTACTGCTGGTTGTCATTTTATTATCCTCCATTTAAACAGGCCATTCAAGGCTCTGATTAATCTATTTTTTAGTTTTTAATTTTGTCGAAAAATACGAAAATGGAATAAAAAAAAAAGAGATTATCGGCCTTTCCTTAAAAAAATATTGAATTTCTTTCCTACAGGGTCTGTCACCTATGTGCTATTGCGTTGATTTATAGAAATGAAACCTGCTTTTTTTAATAAAAAATATTCTCAATTTTTATTTCAGGCATATGATCCAGATCAAAGAACGTGTTGATTATACCTGCTTTTTGAAAATCGAACAGTTCTTTTTCAATGATCCTTTTTTCAGTAATCAGTTCACGGTCAAGCAGGGCTTGCCGTCGGGTTCCATTTAATAACGGTTTATCAGGTGTGATCCATTCAGTTCCGTCATAAAAAACAAGATTTCCTATTGTGCAGTCGGTAACGAGCCCCTCTTTGATAATGATGATCTCGTCTGCATTACCCCTTTGGGCGAATAATTCATTTAGCAGGGAGCGGTCTTCGAATTTTAAATGATAGTCAATCCGGTCATGGATGATTATTTTCAGCTTATTAAAAGATCGTGAAGGAACAGGGGTATATTCAATTTCCTCAATAATATCCTTGTATACAATACGACAACGATGCAACCCTTTTTCGAATTCACAGGGGATTGTTACTTCTCTTTCAAGCTGAATGTCAGTATCTGTTTTGAAAAGCTCCGCTCTGGCAGTATTTATCCTGAGATTATGATAAGAGATATTTTCCAATACCCCATTGTTTAGTTTGATCGTTTCAAGCAAGCGGCACATATATTTTTTTTATCAGTTCCTCGTACTCTTTTTTGCATTCGCTTAAGTGGGTAATCCCACCTCCGCTCTTATAGACCAGCTTGCTGTTTTGTCGTTCAAGGTAACGGATCAGGACACAGCTGTCAACAGCTGTCCCGTCAAAAACACCAAAAATCCCGGTGTAATAGCCCCGGTCGTAATTTTCGGCCTTTTTTATCACCTCTATCGTTTTTCTTTTCGGCGCTCCGCAAATAGATCCTGCCGGCGTTAAGCAGGAAAAGATATCGCCCAGATGCTCCAGGTAACCGGAAGGTAGCTGGGCGGTGATCTCGGAGCTCATCTGTAATAAATTCGTTTTGTTTGTTGTAATTTGATCAAGGTAGCAAAAACGCTTTACTTCCACTTTTTCAGCAATCATGCTCAGATCATTCCGGATCAGGTCAACGATCGTGGCATGTTCAGCCAGTTCTTTTTTGTCGCTTTTCAGGGAATCTGCAGCACCGGGAATTTCTGCGTCAATAGTACCTTTCATGGGGTATGATGATATTTGGCCATTTTCAATGCGGACAAAAACTTCAGGAGAAAAGCATAAAAAACGGTCTTTCATGTAGATTTGATAAGGAGCCTGACAGAGATAAAATAATTCTTCGAGGCTTCGGTCAGTTTCAACTTCGCTGGGCATGGTCAGGTTAAGCAGGTAGCTGTTGCCCTGATGAATTTGTTCCATCACAAAACTGAAAGCTTTCCTGTACCGGTTAAACGGGACCGGCCTCACTTCCCAGGTGAATTGGCCCGGGCTGTGAGGAGCGGAACCAAAATTGCTGTAACGGGGAGTTTTCCACAGCAGAGCCTGCTTGTCTCCCTCCCAGTCTAAAAGGATCGGATGCTGAAAGTCGAAATCGAATAGAAACACAAAAGGCTCCTGTCTTTTTCCCATTTCATTCATCCTTGAAATAATATCTGTTTGTTCCGGTCTCATGGGTCGGTAAAGATAGATAATGCAACAAAAATATAAAGGATACTGTTTTTATGCGGGTGGAAAAAACTGAAAAAAATAGCAGGTTTTGAGTTGCTTTTGTAGTTTTGTAAAATAAAGGTAAAATATATGGATATTGCCGGTCGTGTTTTAAGAATAAAAAAGCAACTGGGAAAAAATGTTTGCCTGGTTGCTGTTTCAAAAACCAAAACTATTCGGGAGATAGAAGAGGCCTATAATGCCGGTCAGCGTATTTTTGGAGAAAACAAAGTTCAGGAGCTGACTGAAAAGGCCAGGCATCTGTCCCGCGATATTGAATGGCATTTTATCGGGCATCTGCAAACCAACAAAGTGAAATATATTGCTCCTTTTGTTGCTATGATTCATAGCGTCGATTCTTTTAAATTACTGAAAACAGTGGATCGGGAAGGACAAAAGAATAACCGGAAAATAAGATGTCTTCTTCAATTTCATATTGCAGAGGAAGAAACAAAATTTGGTTTTGATCTGCCCGAAGCTGTTTCCGTTTTGTCATCTCCTGAGTTTTCGGAACTTAAATATGTTGAGCTGTGCGGTGTCATGGGAATGGCAACCAATACCGGCAACGAGGTACAGGTCAGAAAGGAATTTAAAATATTGAAAAAGATCTTTCTGGAAATTAAAGGCGAATTTTTTGGCGGACAGGATTCTTTTTCTGAAATTTCAATGGGAATGTCGGGAGACTATGAAATTGCAGTTGAAGAGGGAAGTACCATGGTGCGTATCGGTAGCCTGATTTTCGGAGAGAGGGAATATGGAAGTAGCGAATAATGAATCGTAAGTAATGAGTAAAATCAAATAACCATTTGGCAGTTTATGACTAATACCTGAAGTTATGAGAAAATTGGAGACGACATATTTGGGATTGAAATTAAAGAATCCGGTTATAGTAGCCAGTTCAGGCCTTACCGGCAGTGTAGAGAAGATCAAAGGGCTGGAGGCGGCCGGTGCGGGCGCTGTTATATTAAAGTCACTCTTTGAAGAACAGATCAACAGTGAGGTTAGTCACCTGATCAATATGGATCCGCAAAATCTGTATCCGGAAGCCGAAGATTATATTTGGAATTATACCCGGCATCACTCCGTGGAAGCTCACCTGGATTTATTGAGGCAAGCAAAAAAAGAAGTTGAAATTCCGGTTATTGCCAGTATCAACTGCACTTCAACCAAAGAGTGGACCGGTTTTGCAAAGGAGTTTGAAACTGCAGGTGCAGATGCACTTGAGCTGAATATTTTTTTCGTTCCTGCAAAACGGGATGAATCGTCGGAGCAGACAGAAAAACTGTATACAGATATTCTCAGGGCAGTAAAAAAGGAGGTACACATTCCTGTTTCAGTAAAAATTGGCTTTTATTTTACGAACCTGATCGCTTTGACAGAAAAACTGATGGCCAATGGAGCCGGAGCCGTTACCATGTTCAACCGTTTTTATGAACCGGATATTGACATTGAAAAACTGGAATTAACCGCTTCAGAAATATTCAGTACTCCTTCTGATATTCGCCGTACCTTAAGATGGATTGGTATCGTCAGTGCGGTCTTGCCGAAGCTTGAAATTGCAGCATCTACAGGAATACATGATGGAGAAGCCTTAATCAAACAGCTTTTGGCCGGAGCCCAGGTCGCTCAGGTTTGTTCAACAGTCTATATAAACGGATCACAGGTCATCGCAGGAATGCTGCGGGAACTGGATGAATTTATGAAGAAATGGAATTTTAAAGAAATCAGTGATTTCAGAGGCCGTTTATCGTATGCAAAGATCAAAGACCCGATGCTGTACGAACGTGCCCAGTTTATGCGGTACTTTTCCCGACGTGAATAAAACAGGCAAGGGCAGGCGGCGTTACTTTTTTCTTCCGTCTTCATGTTCGTGTCTGACCTAAAACCCTGGCTCAATTCCTTCTTCCAGTTCGGGCAGGAAATCCAGCAGATCCTGTAACAGATCATTTTTATTGCCGGCGGGATTACGTAAGGCATCTTGTATTTTTTTGCTTTCAGCTTCTTGCATAGCATTTGAAATCTTTCCGGTCATATTGATAATTACCGTATAAGCTTCGAAAGCAACAAGAAACTCCTTTTCGATTACCAGATCAACAAATACCGGCAAATGTTCGGTATAGTCAAGCCCGTTTTCCCAACAAACTGAAATAATCGATTGCAGTTCGTCTGCATATTGTTTGTTTTGGATCGCTTCAATCAGCACCGGAACAACTTCGCGGTGCTTTAGCTCTGCCAGAAGCCTGGTGATACTTTTTTTAATCTCATGATCGTTCGTCGAGTGCAAAAGCTCGAACAAGATTGGCAGGTACGCTGAATTACCGTCCTCACGAAGTTTTTCAACAGCGTTGAAAACCACAGCCGGAATTCCTGAACGAAGGACTTGAATAGTACGCGGGTCAAGCTTTTTTGAATTTTCTGGAACCATATCTGATCATTTCCGGAGATGTAAAAATAACAAATCCTTTTTAAATCCTGAAACTTTCCAGCTTCCGGCTAAAGCTTTCCAGTTGATTAAAAACATCTTCCTTCATTTCCTTTAGCTTTCCTTCATATTTGGTAAAAAGCCGTTTATAATAGGAAATGCCTTCCTGCATATTTGTTCGGAATGCCTGATAGTAGGAAACCTGTTTTTTATCTGAATCATGATCGAACTGATTAAGCTTATTTTCCAGGTAGTCCGTATACATTTTCAGCTCTGTGATGAACAGATTGGGACGTTTCACTCCGTTCAACAGATCCTCTTTCCCGTATATATGGTTAATCATTTTTTTGAGCGAAACGATCTCTTTAAAATAGGCAATATTAGGACCAGGACAAATACTGACCCCTGCAGGACTAAAATCAGGAGTAATGCCATTGGCCAGATATGCCGGATTGGTCAATCCTTCGCAGAGGCATTCTTTTTGCAGCCGGAGTTCTATTTCGCGTTGTTTTTCTTCTTCATCCATACTGCTTGCTTTAATTTCTGCAATTTTTTGTTTGAGAAACTGCCTTGACGCGGAACAAATGGGTCTTTCTGTATATTCCGTATTGAATGTCAAATAATGTTTGGTACAGGGGAATCCTGGTTTTCCGTCACTGATGTATTTCCGGATCTGTTTTTGCTGGCTTGTATTCCTGACATTATTGAAAGGAACACCGAGCGGTGACGCGTCGCTCAGGTAGACATCATCTTCTCCTGCGTTTTTGAGCAGTTCCAGGCTTTCCCGGTCAACATTGCAAACGTCAGGTACCAGCAAAAAAGGAGTCCCCCAACCAATGCTGTCAAGCTGATACTCGTCCAGCAGGAAATTGTGTTCTTCATTTGTTCCGATGCCTCCCTGTGCAGTCACTTTAATTTTCGGTGCAAGCGGGATGGTTTTACTCTTCGCGGCAAGCGCTTCCTTATAGATGGGTATCACTGCATCAATCAATTCATGACGTTTTTCCCGGAATTCACTGAGAATTGGACCGAGGAGGTATCCCTGTGATGCGAAAGCATGCCCCCCGCAATTTAGCCCTGATTCGACCCGGTATTCCGAAACCCATATTCCTTTTTTTGCAAGCATGCGTCCCTGTATGAACGCAGAACGATAGTCACTCACCTTGAGTATGATCTTTTTTTTCAGATTTCCGTCCTGATCGGGATAAAAATCTTCAAAATTCTCAATGTAACTGTAAAGACGCGGATTCATTCCCGCCGAAAGAACCAGGGAGGAAGAAAGTGTACTGTTTGCAAAGCCGCGCAAAGCGGCGTGAGCATCATTATATTCGATTGGCAGCAGTTCATTCTCTTTATAATTTGCCTTATCGAGTTTTGTCATGATATTCACATCGATACTTCCGGGCCTAAGGTTGGAACGCAACCATTTTTTCACATCATTCAGGTTTTTATTTTGAAGTATCTGACTGAATTTCTCTCTGATGCTGACGGTATCGGGTAAAAGATCAAAGTAGCGTTGCAGCTCGCTTTCTTTTTGATGAAAATTTTCAATAAGTTCTTCGTATTTTTGGCTAACGATACGATCGATCAGGTTTAGATACGCCGTGATCCGCCGGGCGCGAAAATCCTCTGTTTTGACTGGAATTTCCTTGAAAGGAAGATTAAGCTTTCGGCTGTAAAATTCGCGCATTTTCTCCATCAGAAAATCATCGACGATCGAAATTACCGAAGAAATCCCCAGATGTGCTACTTTAACCGGCGTATCCACAGTATAAGCCAGACCCATGACGGGGATATGAAACGAGTGTTGGTTAATGTTCATTTTTTAAATTTCAATGACGCAATCTTGCCTTTTGCCGGGACAAACACAGCAGCCTGCAATTGGCTTATTACTTATTAATGTTACGAAAGGAATCAACAGAAGAAGCTTTTTATCCACAAGATCCATTCAAAATTCCGCTCATAGTGGCGCAAATATAGGGATTTTATAATTGATGTATTCAAATCAGCGCTAAATAAGGAATACCTTTCTACAATTTACCCTCCAGGGCCCTGGCGGTATAAGAATCCCGGTTTTTGAGCAAGTTTTCAGGTGTTCCTTCAAAAAGAATATTTCCCCCATTCTTCCCGCCGTCCGGACCGAGATCGATAATCCAGTCGGCGCATTTAATGACATCCAGATTGTGTTCGATGACAATAATGGTATGCCCTCTGGATAGAAGGGCGTTGAATGAATCGAGCAGCTTGCGGATATCGTGAAAATGCAGTCCTGTTGTGGGTTCGTCAAAAATAAAAAGTGTAGGTTCGTCCTTTTCCTTGCTCAGAAAGGCCGCTAGTTTAACTCTTTGACTTTCGCCTCCGGAAAGAGTCGACGAACTTTGCCCCAGTTTTACATATTCCAGCCCTACATCCTGAAGCGGCTGGAGTTTTTTTGAGATTTTCTTTTCTGTACTGCTTTTACCTTCACCAAAAAATTCGATTGCTTGCTTGACCGTCATCTCTAATATGTCATAAATGTTCTTGCCACGGTATTCCACTTCCAGGACTTCCTCTTTAAAACGTTTTCCCTGACAGCTCTCACATGTAAGGCTCACATCGGCCATGAATTGCATTTCTACATGAATTTCACCTTCTCCCTCGCATTCTTCGCATCTTCCTCCATCGACATTAAACGAAAAGTGAGCTGGTTTGAACCCCTGATATTTCGCTGAAGGCAATTCGGAAAACAACTTTCTGATCTCGTCATAAGCTTTCAAATACGTTACCGGATTTGACCGCGACGACTTGCCAATAGGATTCTGATCTACGAACTCAACTGCTGTGATCCGGTCAAGGTCTCCTTTGATGGCATCGTGTGCTCCTGTTTTTTCACTGAATCCGCCGAAAAGTTTAGCAAGGCCCGGGAAAAGGATTTTACTTATTAATGTCGATTTTCCTGAACCGCTTACGCCGGTTACTGCTGTCATTACATTCAGCGGAAATTTCACATTCAGGTTTTTTAGGTTGTTTTCCCTGGCCCCGGTCACTTCAATATAATCATTCCATTTTCTCCGTAAGCCGGGGGGGACAATTTTTCTTTTGCCAGTTAAGTAATCAGCTGTCAGACTGTTGGTGGCTTGGAGTAAACCGATATGATCACCCTGGAATACCAATTCTCCTCCATGCACTCCTGCCAGTGGACCTATGTCAATAATTTCATCGGCTGCACGAATAATTTCTTCATCATGTTCAACAACCAATACGGTATTACCTATTTTTTGCAGTTTACGTAAAACGTTGATTAGTCTCCGGGTGTCGCGCGAGTGCAACCCAATGCTGGGTTCATCCAGGATGTATAAGGAGCCGACAAGACTTGATCCCAGAGAAGTGGCCAGGTTGATTCTTTGTGATTCTCCTCCCGATAGCGTTGATGACAGCCTGTTCAACGTCAGATACCCCAGTCCGACGTCACAAAGAAAATCGAGCCTGCTGTTAATCTCGATTAAGATTCGGCGGGCGACCTGGAGTTGATGCTCAGTAAGCTGGATGGTTCTGACGAATTCACGAAGTTCACTCACGGGCATCAGTACAAGATCCTGAATGGAACAACTTCCAAGCTTGACGTAACCGGCTTCTTTTTTTAAACGGGTGCCCCGGCATTCCGGACAGTTGGTCTTTCCCCGATAGCGGGCCAGCATCACCCGGTATTGTATTTTATAGCTTTTTTCTTCAAGCATTTTGAAAAAAGCATCGATACCTTTAAAATACGCGTTTCCTGTCCAAAGAAGCTGCTTCTGTTCCGGCAAAAGTTCATAATAGGGTTTATGGACGGGAAATTCAAAAAGGCTTGCATTTTGAATAAGCCTGTCTTTCCATTTTTTCATGCTTTCGCCTTTCCAACAAACAACTGCATCCTGATA
>JBDKTZ010000218.1:0-10452 GCA_039679975.1 Prolixibacteraceae bacterium | reverse complement strand
GGCAGGGATCTGCGGACCGAACGACATCTGGAAAAAGGAATGAATAGTAACTCCGCCGGCATTCATGGCAGCTACTCCTGTCGGAGCCACCACGATCATTCGTTTGGGAGAAACTTTCTTTAGGTTGCGCAGGAAGGTCGTTTTTCCCGTACCGGCTTTCCCTGTCAGGAAGATATGCTGGTTGGTATAACGGACAAAATCAAATGCGAGCTGTAATTCCCGGTTTTCCAGGTCGTTCATTATCAGAAATTTAATTAAGGATAAGTAACGAAATTAATAAAACTCCGGAAATTATAAAAGAAAAGTTTTGTTTACACGATCTTTTTTCCATGAAATTCGGTCGCGTGGATCATCCGGCTGAGTTCAGGCAGGTTGTTAGCGGTGACCTTTCCCGCGGCTACAATTGTGATACGGCCGTTTGCTTTTTCAATAATCCGGTTCAGGATGTGCATTCCCTCTTCGGCAGTGGTTTTTGTTCCGGAAGTGAGTATACGGTCTGCTCCCAGACGGATTAACGTTTCGATCCCTTCGAAAGGATCCCCGAGTTCGTCGAATGCTTTGTGAAAGGTTACCTGCATGGGATGGGCGAAACTGATCAGTTCCCGGGTATGTTCTTCGTCAATGCATCCGTCATTTGCGAGTAGTCCGAGAACGACAGCAGGGACACCCATCTGTTTACAAACGGCGATATCGGTTTTCATAATCTCCAGTTCCTGGGGTGAGTAACAGAAGTTTCCTCCCCTGGGGCGGATCATCACAAAAACAGGTATATCCAGATTTTCAACACAGGCTTTAATGGTCCCATATGAGGGAGTTGTTCCACCCGCCGCAAGGTTTTCGCATAGTTCGACGCGATCGGCACCTGACAATTGGGCTGAAAGAGCCTCGTGGAAGTTTTCTATGCAGGCTTCTTTAATCATTTATTTTGAGTTTTACAACCGGCGGCAGGATATGGCTTTTGCAACCAGTTGCCAGTCGCCGGTCGCCGGAAACAGGCAATTATGCTGTATAGCTGTCGACCCCTGCTGTTTCGGCATTTCTGTCAACTTTTTTTATGAGTCCCTGCAGAACTTTACCGGGGCCTATCTCCGTGAAATGGGTAGCACCGTCTTTGAGCATATTTTCAACTGTTTGCGTCCATCTTACCGGAGCAGTGAGTTGGGCGATCAGGTTTTCCCTGATTTTTTCAGGAGCAGTCACCGGTAATGCAGTCACGTTCTGATAAACAGGGCACACCGGTTTATGAAAATTAGTTGCCTTGATCGCGGCAGCCAGTTCTTCCCGGGCCGGTTCCATCAGCGGTGAATGGAATGCGCCGCCTACTACCAGTTTTAACGCTCTTTTGGCTCCTTTTGCTGTCAGTAATTCGCAGGCTTTATCGATGCCGGCCACGGTTCCGGAAATAACCAATTGTCCCGGGCAATTGTAATTTGCGGGAACAACGATGTCATCAACCGAAGCGCAGACTTCTTCAACGGTTTTGTCGTCCAGGCCAACGATGGCGGCCATGGTTGAAGGTTGAAGTTCACAGGCTTTCTGCATGGCCATGGCACGTTTTGATACCAGCATTAATCCGTCTTCAAAGTTGATCGCATGATTCACGACCAGGGCAGAAAATTCACCCAGAGAGTGTCCGGCAACCATTTCCGGGCTAAATTCGGGCAGCGTTTTTGCAAGAAGCACTGAATGAAGAAAAATTGCAGGTTGGGTCACGCGGGTTTGTTTCAGGTCTTCAATAGTCCCTTCAAACATGATTTCGGTCAGGTTGAAGCCCAAAAGCGTATTGGCCTGTTTAAATAACTCTCTGGCAAAGCTTGAATGCTCATACAGGTCCTTGCCCATGCCAGGGAATTGGGCACCTTGTCCCGGAAATACATATGCCTTCATGATTTTCGTTTTTAATTTCAGTTGGCAAAGATATAAAAAAAGTAGCGAGTAGTGAGGCTCGCTACTCAACGATAGAAATTGGCTTCATAGGTTTTTGCGTTTCCTTTCGTGTCATTTACTGTGAGTTTTAAATGATGCTTTTTGCCCAATTGGATACGACCGGCATCAAAATAGTACTCGATCAGATGGTTTTTAGCGTCGTACTCAAACAAGATCCATTCTCCGTCTAATTCACCTCTGTAAGTATGAATGCCAGAGAGGTCATCCCTGATCTTAAAGCTGATCTTGTTTTGATTGGTAATGGCATTGTTATTTTGAATGTCGATCGGAGTAATCGTTGGCGCAATGGTATCGACTGTGATGGCAAAACTTCCCAACTGCCGGGCAGTGGCTTCAACCCAGCCGAAACTGTATTCACCGCCCAACGCATATTTTCTTCCTGTTTTAGTATCGACCACAGCAATAAGCGCTTTATCCTTGAGATGGGACGGAAGGTTAACAGCTTTGATACTTAAATCGTAGTATTTATGGACCGGAACGTCGTCATTATGGAGCTTAAATATAGGTGAATAGAATTTGCCGCCTGCCGGTTGTTCCTGAAAATCGAACCGAAAATCCGAGTAGAATGTTCCCGGATCGAAATCAGCATCAATACCGTCCACATCGATACTAAAACTATCATTATAAGCGACAGGTATGCCTGTCTTTTTTGATTTGGTAACCTGCATGGATTTGGATGTCACATGAAATACCAGTTGGCTTTTATTCCCGTTTACATCTTTGAGCAGGTATTTGATCTCATGCTTCTTTTCATCTGTCAGCGTGATTTTTCCTTTGTTTTCAAGGAGAGGATAATTGCTTAATTTATTGCCGGGTTCAATCCAGCTCCGCTGTATCCGTCTGTGGTATTTTTGATAGTACGAATAATCGATATGACTGTTCACATACCGGGTTTCGTCAAAGTCAAGCCGGTCAACTCTGAAAGTCGAAACGGGTTTATTGTCAACCATCAGCCCGATCTCATAAACCCCGCATTTGTTTCCGCTTCCTGAAAGATAGTCAACAGCCTGTATCCCGAACCCTACCTCACCGAACACATTGAGCACCGGGTCGCTCTTAAGATGATAAGCTCCCTGGGAAAATACCACGTCGATTCGTTGCGGATAAGATTTTCCTGAGACATGAGCATCGTTTGATAAGGGATAAAGCATGACTGATAAGATTGTTGGCGGCAGGTTGTCTTTTACATCAAAATGGTATAACAAAGGATTTATTGGTTTTTCTGAATCCGTATCCCTGATCTCGAAATGAAGGTGAGGACCGCCCGAGCTTCCGCTGTTTCCGCTGTAGGCGATCAGTTCTCCTTTTTTTAATCGGAATTTACCTTTTGGCACTTCAAGATTAACTGAAAAGGATTCATTATCGTATTGAGATGACCGGAGATAGGCCTGCAGATCATCGCGTAATTTCTGCAAATGTCCGTAAACCGTTGTTGTACCATTTGGGTGATCAATGTATAATGCCAGCCCGAATCCCGACGGTGAAACATAGATTCGTGAAAGTATTCCTTCAGCTGCTGCATAAACGGGAATTCCGGTCCTTCCCTGTGTTTTTATGTCAATTCCCGAGTGAAAGTGACCGGGACGCAATTCTCCGAAATTTCCCGCTAAAGTAATCGGGATCTTCACCGGTGATGAAAAGTAGCCCGGATCAGGGATCTGCGCTCCTGCAGTTTTCAGAAGAAAAGTTAAAATGATCGTTCCGATTAAGTGAGAGCAAAGGGCAAATGTAATTTGAGACTTTGCCGAGCGGAAGGAACGACTAATGAAAATGATCGTTCCGATTAAGTGAGAGCAAAGGGCAAATGTAATTTGAGACTTTGCCGAGCGGAAGGAACGACTAATGAAAATGAATATTTTACTGATTTGCATAGTAATCCGGTGTTTTTCAGTCACTCAAGAGAACTAATCTTTTTTGAATTTGTTCAATGCAAGATGCTGTGCAACAAATAAAGTTCTCTTCGTGTGATCTATCGGGCAAAAATATTAATTTTGTCCAAGAAACATACAGTAATGACTGAGCAGGATCGAATTTTACTTGATGATTTTAAAGCGAGACTCAGGCTGCTGATTCACCGGCATGATCGGTTAAAGGCGGAAAATCAGCAATTACTTGACCAGCTCAACTTGATGAAAAATGAGATTTCGGCCTTGAAAATGGAAAACAGGGAGCTGCTCATGAAGTTTGACAATTTGAAAATTGCGCGTGTTTTATCTGTTTCAGATGATGAAAAGCAACAGGCAAAACAGCGGATTAATAAGATAGTGCGGGAAATTGATAAATGTATAGCTCAGTTGAATGTGTAGCTAATACATGATATAAATGACAGACGAGCTTTCAATAAATATTAATATCAACGGGAGAATTTACCCATTGAAGATTGACCGGAGACAGGAGGAGAAGTATCGGAAAGCTGCAAAAATGATTAATGATATCGTTCTTGAATACAAGAAAAAGTACGTCAATCAGGATTCACAGGATTTTTTGGCAATGACGGCTTTTCAGTTTGTATTAAAAAATCTGGAAATGGAAGAGCAAGCGGATGATTCCCCGGTATTGGAGGAGTTAAAGCTTCTGGATGAACAACTGAGCGATTATTTGTCATTGAACGAATAAGTAATTTATTAGATATATCAGCCCGCTTTTAATTCAAGTGCATGAAGTCAGTGCTATTGAATTGAAATGCGGGATTTTTTTATTAATTAAGTAACACGCTATATAATGATGGAACTATTGTACGTGATTTCAGGTTTCCTTGGCGGCGGAGTGATTTCCTACTTTATGTGGGACAAAGCTATTCAGGGAAAGAAGAAGAAGATAATCAGCGAGGCTGAGACGGAAGGAGAGGTGATTAAAAAAGACAAAATTCTCCAGGCCAAGGAAAAATTTCTCCAGTTAAAGGCGGAACATGAGAAATATATCAATGAAAAGAACAGTAAGATTCATGCCCTCGAGACCAAACTAAATCAGAGAGAAACCGCTTTAAATCAACGCCGGGATGAAGTCCAGCGAAAAGTGAAGGATTTTGAAACTGAAAAAAAAGAAGTTGATGTGATTCGTGAGAACCTGACGACCCAGTTAAACTTACTTCAGCAAAAAGAGGAAGAGGTGGAGAAAGCCCATAAACAGCAGGTTGAGCAACTTGAAGCAATATCCGGATTATCGGCCGAAGAAGCAAAGAGTCAACTGGTGGAGTCGTTGAAAAATGAGGCCAAGACGGAGGCAATGTCTTACATCAACGAGATTATTGACGAGGCGAAGTTATCGGCAAATAAGGAAGCCAAAAAGATTGTTGTCAAAACCATCCAGCGGGTTGCGACTGAGACTGCCATTGAAAATGCAGTGACGATCTTCCATATTGAAAGCGATGAGATCAAAGGCCGGATCATTGGGCGTGAAGGACGTAACATCCGTGCTCTTGAAGCCGCGACAGGCATTGAAATCATTGTTGATGATACCCCCGAAGCGATCGTACTTTCAGGCTTTGATCCTGTTCGCCGTGAAGTGGCCCGGCTGGCTTTACACCAACTGGTCACCGACGGACGTATTCACCCGGCTCGTATCGAAGAGGTTGTTGCCAAAGTAAAAAAGCAGGTTGAAGATGAAATTATTGAAACAGGAAAACGGACCACTATCGACCTTGGTATTCATGGTTTACATCCGGAACTGGTTCGCCTGATCGGTAAAATGAAGTACCGTTCATCATACGGGCAAAACCTGCTGCAGCATTCACGTGAGGTTGCCAATCTTTGTGCCATCATGGCTTCTGAGTTGGGTTTGAATACCAAATTCGCTAAACGGGCAGGTCTTCTGCATGATATCGGTAAAGTTCCCGACGACGAACCTGAATTGCCGCATGCCGTTCTGGGTATGAAGCTGGCTGAGAAATACAAGGAAAGACCTGAAATCTGTAATGCCATCGGAGCACACCACGATGAAGTGGAAATGCAGACGTTGCTTGCGCCTATCGTTCAGGTTTGCGATGCCATTTCAGGAGCCCGTCCCGGTGCCCGCCGTGAGGTTGTTGAATCGTATATTAAACGATTAAAAGCACTTGAAGATCTGGCACTTTCTTATCCGGGAGTGTTGAAAACCTATGCGATCCAGGCCGGAAGAGAACTGCGTGTGATCGTGGGAAGCGATAAGATCTCAGATAAGGAAACCGAGCAGTTATCGTACGATATTGCCAAGCATATCCAGGATGAGATGACTTATCCGGGACAAATCAAAATTACCGTGATTCGCGAATTAAGAGCTGTAAACTATGCGAAATAGTCGCGAGTAGCGAGTCGTGAGTAAAAAAGACGCTAAGTTTCATAAAAACTTAGCGTCTTTTTATCTTCTTAATCTTTTATCGTCCTGTCTTCTTCTCTTCCCCCAGTATTTCGTTGAGGAGGTCTTTGCGGTTCAGACGGGTGAGTTCTTCTTTGATTTGCTGTTGATATTCCCGCTTGTACCAGAAAAAATATTTACGTTGGCTAAGCTTCTCCTTTTTTGATTTGGCGGTAAAAATTTCTTCCATTGTATAGGGGTGAAAGCCCGTGTAATAAATAACGGTAGCCAAAGTCATCGGTGTCGGAGTAAAATCCTGTACCTGTTCCAGTTTGAAATCAAGCTTTTTCGTTTCCGCGGCAAGATTAGCCATATCTTCATTTCTGCATCCGGGATGGCTGGAAATAAAATAAGGGATCAATTGCTGGTTCAATCCTTCCTGTTTATTAATCTCCCGGAATACTTTATTCAGTTTGTAAAACAGGCTGAAAGAAGGTTTGCGCATGACATTCAATACCTGGTCGGAGGTATGTTCCGGCGCGACTTTTAGCCGGCCCGACACATGGAACTTGATGACTTCACGCAGGTAGGTCATATTATTTTTATTCACTTGCTCGTCACTGGTCCTGTTCAGGATCATATCGTAGCGGATACCGCTTCCTATAAATGCTTTTTTCACTTTTGGATTTCTTCGCACCTCGCGATACAGATCGAGCATGGGCTGATGGTCGGTATTCAGGTTCTTGCAGACATTTGGGAAAATACATGAAGGTCTTTTGCACTTGAGGCATATCTCTTCGTGAATTCCCTTCATCTGATACATATTGGCCGATGGCCCTCCCAAATCAGATATATATCCCTTAAAATCGGGCATTTGCGTGACCTGTTCCACTTCTTTCAGAATTGATTTTTGGGAACGACTTGCAATGAACTTTCCCTGGTGGGCCGAAATGGTGCAGAACGTACACCCGCCGAAGCATCCCCTGTGCGTATTAATGGAATGCCTGATCATTTCATAAGCCGGTATGCTGCCCTTATTCCTGTACCGGGGATGTGGCAACCGGGTAAAGGGATAGTCATGGAAATGGTCGATTTCTTTTTCAGAAAGCGGAGGCCAGGGTGGATTAACGACTACCTGCTGATCGCCGATGCGCTGAATAATTTTGTTAGCCTCTGCTTTATTTGATTCTTCCTCAATATGCATGAAATTCTTGGCAAACTTTTTTTTGTCCTGCAAACAATCTTCATGCGAATACAATTCAATGGTGTTCCATTTCTTTTGGGTGGAATATTCCTGGTTCAGCGCCCTAAGAAATGCGGTTTGAGGAATATTGGTCAGACCGAGCGGATCGACTCCTCTTTGGACCAGCCGGGTAAAGTCGATCAGCGATTTTTCACCCATTCCGTAAAAGATCAAGTCAGCCTGACAATCCTTTAAAACAGAAGGTCTCAATTCATCACTCCAGTAATCGTAATGGGTTACTCTTCGCAGGGATGCTTCAATGCCACCTGCAATTAATGGTACTTCGGGATAAAGTTTCTTGAGTATACGGCAATAAACAGTCAGTGCATAGTCAGGTCTTTTATCGGTTTGTCCCCCGGAAGTATAGGCATCGGCCGATCGCCTTCGTTTATTGGCCGTATAGTGGTTCACCATTGAATCCATATTCCCGGAAGTGACTGCAAAAAACAGCCTTGGAACTCCAAGCTTTTTAAAGTCGCGCAGGTCATCCTGCCAGTTCGGTTGAGGGACAACCGCTACCCGAAGTCCTTCTGCTTCAAGGACACGGCCAATTACCGCAGCGCCAAAGGAAGGATGGTCGACATAGGCATCTCCCGTAAACAGGATGACATCCAGCTCGTCCCAGCCACGCTCTTCAACTTCCTTACTTGTTGTCGGCAACCAGTCTGCCGTCTGATATTTTCGGTAAAGTAAATTCACCACTGAATTAGTATCATTCATCAGGCAAAAGTATCATGGATTTATTAAATTATAAAGACTTTTTTGTCTTTTTTGATTTCCAGATAAAAAGCGATGGGTTTTATAGGTAGATTGAACATAGATTTATACATTCGCACTCATTAATCTGGTGTAATGGAATTAGTAAAACCAAAAGATATCCTTCAAACGAATCCTTTCCTGGCATACCTGGGCGGTGAAAGCCTTGCCAAGTTTATCATGTATGTACTTCGGTTTAACAAACTCAATAAAATATACGATCAGATTGGCGATAAACAGGGTATTGAATTTGTGGATGCGCTGATTGCTCTTCTTAAGATCAATTATGAATGCGATTCAAACGATTTGAAAAAGGTTCCTAAAACCGGGCCATTCATTGTCGTGGCGAATCATCCTTTTGGGGGATTGGATGGGATTTTGCTGATCAAAGTCCTGAGCCAGGTACGGCCGGATATTAAGGTAATGGCAAATTTTTTGTTGAAGCGGGTTGAACCGATCAGTGACTTTTTTCTCGCGGTTAATCCTTTTGAGGACCAGAAAGGGATCAAATCGAGTGTAGGCGGACTTAAGAGTGCCATGGAGCATCTTCAAAAAGGAGGCGGTCTTTGTATTTTCCCGGCAGGGGAAGTGTCCAGTTACGACGCGAGCAATAAAATCACTGACCGGCAGTGGCAGTATCCGGCCTTGAAATTTATCAAAAGGGCAAATGTACCTGTAGTGCCGGTTTATTTCAATGGGAAAAACAGTCGTTTGTTCCACCTGATCGGGAAAATCCATCCTCATTTGAGAACGGCCAAGCTGCCGTCCGAATTTTTGAATAAAAAGAGAAAACCTGTCAAAATAAGAATCGGTTCAGCGATCTCTGTGAAAGAGCTGGAAGGTTTTACTGAGGTCTATCAGTTTGGTCGGTTTCTGAGAGCAAAAACCTTTAGTTTAAACAGCCGCGTGGAGGTTAAACGTTTCTTCAATTATTCTCTGATCAGGCAGCCAAGACCGGAAGCTGTTGCTCCTCAAACGCCACAGGAAAAAATACTGGATGAAATTAAAAGCCTGGAGAAGGAAAATTTATTGTTCAAATTAAAAAATTTTGCTGTTTATTGTTCTCCTTCGCATGAGATACCATTTATTTTAAACGAAATCGGACGTCTGCGTGAAATCACTTTCCGGGAAGTTGGGGAAGGGACCAATAGTGCCATTGACCTGGACGAGTTCGATTTGTATTATCATCAGCTTTTCATCTGGGATTTGGAAGCTTTACGCATCGTTGGGGCTTACCGGATAGGAAAGGGAGCCGATATCCTGCATGAATTTGGTTTGGGTGGATTTTATGTCCAGAGTTTATTCCGGATGAAGGATAGCTTTATTCCCATTGTGCAACAGTCGCTCGAACTGGGGAGATCGTTTGTTGTGAAGGAATATCAGCGTCAGCCCATGCCCCTGTTTCTGTTGTGGAAGGGGATTCTGTATTTTCTTCTGAAGAATCCGGACTATCGGTACCTGATAGGACCAGTCAGTATCAGCAACAATTATTCAAAAATATCGAAGGAACTGATCATTAAGTTTATCATGTCACATCACTTTGACTGGAATATGGCCAGGCTCATCCTTCCCCGTAATGCATTTAAATTCAAAAGTCAGGATCCGAATATCAACGTGATCATGGAGAATATGACCGATATTAATAAGCTGGACCAGATTATCGGAGATGTGGATGAGTTGAATACGGGATTACCGGTACTGTTGAAAAAGTACATCAAGTTGAACGCGAAGATTATCGGTTTTAATGTAGATCCTAAATTTAATAATTGCCTGGATGGACTGATTTTGCTCGATGTGTATGATGTGCCAAAGAATGTGATTGAATCGCTCTCGAAAGAGGTCAATGACGGGTCAATTTTAAACAGGTTTTATTGGAACAGGGAGTGAAGAAGCTGTTAGCTTTTAGCTATGAGCTTTTAGTGTAACTCACAGCTCATGGCTCACAGCGAAGATATAAATTGCTGTCGCCGTAACTCAGGAAACGATAATTGTAGTCCAGGGCGTGCTTATAAATCCGTTTCCACTCGTCACCAAGATACGCGGCAATGAGCAGGAGCAGGGTACTTTGCGGCTGATGAAAGTTGGTGATCATGCCGTCAATAAGCCTGAACCGATAGCCTGGAACAATAATAATTTGGGTAGATGCCGAAATTGCCGCGCTGTTTTGTTTGTCCATGGCCCTTAAGATAGCTTCCAATGCCTGTTCTTTCGATATATCAGATGTCTCTTTATAA
>JBDKTZ010000136.1:0-7660 GCA_039679975.1 Prolixibacteraceae bacterium | reverse complement strand
TTAACGAATGACTTCACCTGGATATCCAGGATCGTTGTTCCCGAAGCGGATACGTTGTCCGATTCTGTTTTGCAGGCGCTGACCCGGAAAACAAACAGCATCAGGATAAACAAAAAGCAAAACTTGTTTTGCAGGTTTGAGGATATGTAGCGGTTTTTCATTTTATAAATGGTTATTGTTGTCCAAATGGCATTTGGTTTCCCGAAGATCGTTTTTTGAAACCAGAAAAAGAAGACAAACCAGGATCCATTTTTTGAGGATGAACCCCGGTTCTCTCTACTCTATGAAAAATGCTAATTGGAGTATCCTGGTGTTTGGGGTAAAAGCGGGTTTCTGCCGATCATATCACGCGAAATGGGAGCCAGTAGTTTGTATTCCTCACCGGCCTTCAAATACTTGTTGTATTTTAGGACGTAGCTGTTCCCGGCCCGGCGCAGGTCCCACCAACGTTTCCCCTCAGCCGCGAATTCTTTCTGGCTTTCTTTCAGGATCGCTTCAGTATTCTCTGCTTTTGATCCCTTCACATATCCGTGGATAAGGGCATTGTAGTTGGAGCCGTAAGCTCTTGCCCTGATCTGGTTGATCTCGGGTGAAGGATCTTCGCCCAGCAGGTTTTTGGCTTCTGCAAGAAGGAGTAATGCATCGGCATAACGGTAAACCGGCACATCATCGACCATCTTGCGGGAACCCGCATCTACTACTCCTGAAAACTTTTTAATTACTGAACCCTGGTAATCGGTCGCGTTCGGATTTTTGAACAGACGGATGAAAGTTGCTTCTCCGCGTTGATCAAGCGGACTTTCGAACAAAACGGCCAGTAATTCATCGGAGGCATGGTACCTGTTTCCTCCGATTAAAGCGAGCGTCGTTCCCGTTTTGTTTCCTTTTGAATCGTAAAGGTTGGAGATGTCCGACTGTCGGGCTGTGAAGTTGTTATAACTATTGGTAGCTTGATCCAACGCGTAACTATACGCGAAAATGATCTCCTTATTATTTTTATTGGTATAAGCAAAAACATTGGAGAAATCGGGAAGAAGCCCCAGATCGGTCCGGTTAGTGATCTCCTGTAAAACGGCTTTGGCCTGTGAATAATCGTTGTTCCCTCCTCCCATATGGGTTCCCGACCAGATAAACATGTCGCCTTTCAGTATTTGGGTGGCAGCTTTTGACCAGTACACCCGTTGATTTTTATGAAACCCGTTATTATCTCCGAAAGCAGTTAGCGAAGCCTGGATATCCTGTTTGATCTGGTTCATCACTTCCTGTTCTGACGACCTTTTCTTTCCAAGGTTGGAGAAATCGACTGCCTCTGTCGGTTCCAAAACAATAGGTACTCCTCCCCAGGTGCGCAGCATGGCGTAATAGACATATGCCCTCACGCCGTAAGCCTGTCCCATCAGGAACTTCTTTTCCGCCTCGTTCTGGAAATTGATCAGCGGAATGTTTTTAATAGCGTCATTGATCTGATTGATCAGACGGTACAAGTTGTAGGACTTATTCTTTGATGTAATATAAATATTTGCCCAGCTGTTCCAGGGGACTTTGTCGGTTGAAATATCCTGAGTGATCAATCCCGTGTTGTATTCGGATTCAAATCCTTTGCCTCCCCACATGTCGCTTCTCACTTCTCCCATTTCCCAAAATGTCGGGTTCCACCATCTCATCAGGCCGTGTACTCCCACCATAGAAGCCTTGGCGGCTTCTTCGCTTTTCCAGAAACTGCCATATCCCAGGGAACTCACCCGGTCAACCTCCAGCAGGTCATCGCACGATGTTGCCAGAAACATAAGTCCAAAAACCAATAATATCCGAGATATTTTTTTCATAATATAACCAGTTTAAGTGATTTAATTTTCAGAACGAAACATCGATTCCAAACGTATAAACACGGGGCAGCGGGTAGCGGCCCAAGTCTTCACCTCCTTTTTCAGGCATTGCTCCTGAATATTTTGTAAAATATATCAGGTTAGATCCCGAAACGTACATCCTTAACGAATTCAGATAAGGTTTGATCAGCGAACCCGGAAAATCATAGCTTAAGGTTAATTCCCTCAAACATAAATAATCTCCCTTTTCCCAGTATCTCGAATTGGTTCTGGCACTTCCGAAATCGCCATGGTTAACATGAGGGTCAACAAACACAAAGCGGGGAACATCGGTTTGTTTGTTATCGGGTCTCCAGGCGTCCAACACTTCGGTGGTTGAGTTTTGAGAGCCTTGTATCTGTCCCATTCCCCGGGCCCGGTGCCGGCTAAAGACAAGATGTCCTATGGCAAAGTCTGTTTTAGCATACAACGATAATCCTTTCCAGGAAAGCGAAGTGTTAAACCCTCCCGTCAGTTTTGGAGTTGTTCTTCCCAGTACCACCCGGTCGCGGTAGTCGATGGTGTCGTTTTTATCGACATCCCGCCAGGCCACATCGCCGGGAACCCGGTTTTTGTTTTGACCGGAATAAAAATAAGCGTCAAAGCGGTTGGCATGTTTGGCCACCTCCGCTTCATCGGCGTACACGTATTCCTGAACATGCGAAACAACCAGATCATAACCAACCCGTTCGCCTTCCTGAAGTCCGCCGACCCATACGACCTTGCCCGATTTGGGGTCATAGATCTGTGTACCTTCCTGTCGGTTTTTTTCTTGTCCGTTATCGGGGAGCTTTTTGGCAAAGTTCCTGACTGTGTATAAGGTTCCACCCACATCCCACCTAAGTCCGTCAGGTTGATTGATCACGTTGGCATTTACTTCCAGCTCAAAACCTTTATTCCGCAAAGTGCCGTTATTTGTGGTGACCGAGTTAAATCCGGTCCAGTAGGGTAGTGCGTAGGGAGCGAGCTTATCCTTCACGTCACGGATAAAATAGTCTGCAATAATGTTGACCCGGCTATCGAAGAGCCCCAGGTCAAGCCCGAAATCCAGGGTTGCGGAACTCTCCCACACGAGGTCAAGTAATGGAATTCCATCCATGTAATATCCTTTTTCTTTATTGTAAATTTCTGTCGTCGCGTAATCGCCAAAAACGCCAAAATCCGATAAATTATCAACATTCCCGTTTATCCCATAGCTGATACGGGGTTTTATCTGGCTTAAATATTTGCTCACCCCTGAAGTTTTGAAAAACTCTTCATTATGCATATTCCACCCTCCTGACAATCCCGGGAAAAATCCCCATTTATCATTCCCTAGTCGGGAAGATCCGTCATACCTGAGGTTGATATTGACCAGGTACTTTTGCTGGTAATCATAAGCAATGCGGCCTAATGCGGAAAGGAGCCGGTTACCGGTCTTGTCGGAATAGGCTTCGGTTGGCTCGGAACCTGCGTTCAGGGTTGGGATCAGGTCGGTCGGTGAATTCTTGGTTTTTGCCCATAATCTGAACCGGTCATAATTATAATATTCCACGCCTCCCATCACATGCAGATTGTGATTGTTGTGCGATTTTGAAAAATTCAGCAGGGCATTGAACTGGGTGGTTTCTTCACGCTTGAATTGAGCATAGGCGATGCGGTCTGTTCGTAATGTGCCACCATCCAAAAAGGCTTTATCAAACGTTTCATCTGTATTGTCAACCGAAAAATAGCTCCCTTTAACCGTCAGTTTCAATTCGGGAAAGATGTTCCAGTCGAGCGAGGTACTGGCTGTAAGCCGTTGTTCCAGATTCTCCTTCGGGAACTTGTCCTTGTAGTACAAGGGATTTCCGAATGAGCGGTTCAAGCCCGGGTTAATGCTCCCGTCCGAGTTATACAATCTTCCTGTAGGAGGTTGGATGGCTGCTCTTTCAAAAATCCACCAGTAATCATTGTCGGTGCCGCCGATATAGGTTTCGTTTAAAGATGAACGCGCATAATTAACAGAGGCTGAAACTTTCAGATTAGGCCTTATTTTATAATCCGCATTTAAGTTTCCGGTAAAATTCTTGAACCCGGACGACAGCACAATCCCCTTATCATCCATATAACCAAGACCGAGGGCAAAGGTTCCCTGCTCATTTCCTCCGGAAACAGCCAGGTGATGATCATGTATATAACTATCCTGGAAGAACAGGTCGAACATGCTGTTATCCTGGAAAATGATGTATTCGTTCGAAAATACGTTTCCTCCGACGGTCGTTCCGTACAGCGGATCTTTCATTTTTTTCCATCCTTCCTTCAGCAGATTTTCATTTTCTGCTGTCAAATACTGAGGCGTATAAACAGAATTTGTGGTATTTCCGGTAGCTGTCCAACCTACCCCGGGATTGCTTACATAGCTGTTAAAATTTGTTCTCCCTGTTATTTCCACATAATCTTTCCAGGCAAGCCGGTTATGGTATAAATACTGCTCAGCATTCAGGTAATCGTACTCGACACGTTTTTTATTCATTCCAAATTTGTATTTGTACGAAATTTCGGTTTTTCCGGCTTTACCCTTTTTGGTCGTGATCAGTACCACGCCGTTAGCGGCCCGGGCTCCGTAAATCGCTGTTGCAGCGGCATCTTTCAATACCTCGATCGACTGAATATCCTCCTGGTTCAGGGCATAGAATGAACTCACCACTCCGTCAACCAGGACCAAAGGTTCTTTACTGTCTTTCCAGTCAGTTCCTCCACGCAAGAGGATTTCAGGTGTTCTTCCGGGTTGTCCTGATTTGTTGGTCACAGTAACACCGGCAACAGTTCCCTGCAGGGCTGTACCGACATTGGTGCGCGGAGCGCTTTCAAGAACCTTCGTGTCGATTTTCGAAACTGCCGTTGTCATTGTCCGGCGTGACTGTTCGCCATAACCGATGACCACTACTTCATCGAGGCCTAAAGTGGAAACGGTGAGTGGAACATTGATTACGTCAGAATCATTTAGCTTCACAATTTGCTTTTTATATCCTACCATGGAGAATTCGAGCTGATTACCTCCTGCGGGAATCCGGAGGGTAAACTTGCCGTCCACATCGGAAACGGTTCCCACAGTTGTGCCGGATACAACGATTGATATGCCGGGAAGAGGGTCACCATTTTCAGCATCAGTTACTTGCCCTGAAATTGTTCTTTGGGCGGCAACATGGCCACTAAAGATCATTGTCAGAACAAGCAGATTGAAAAACAATAATCCAGGGATCTTTTTTTTCATTTGTTTTAGTTTTTGAGATTGTGAGGTTATGAAATAATTATGCCATACATAATGCCCAACAAACTTAAAAAACTTTTTTTTATTTTCAAAAAAAAGTTCAAAATTTGTATGTATTAAGTAATAAATAAGAACACAATAAATGATCAGGAATGAGTCAATTGAGGATGGGGGGTATGTGATAAGCTATGGCGCTTACTTAATTTGAAACGGGATTGATTCTCCCGCCTCGGAAACTTTTATAACTAAAGCCATTTCAATATGAAAAGCATAACGAAACAATTTTTGATTTCATGTTTATTGTTTTATATTGGAGGCTGCTCAAATAAGCAAGATATAAAACAGATAAACAAGTCGAAAAATGTTACAATAAATGTTTACGAGCCCATTAATCAGACTTTGGATTCATTAAGTTTCCTTGCAGAAGATATCAATTTCATAAAACTTGAATATACTTCCGTTTGTCAATTAGCTGATCGTCCCCTCAATATCTGTTCTATCAACGATTATGTCTTTATTACGGAAATTAATGCCATTTATCAGTTTGATTTTTCGGGGAAATTCATCAGGAGGATAGGATATAACGGCAGAGGCCCGGGAGAGTATCCTGTGATTAATTCGATGCAAGTGGATTGGTCAAAAAAGCTGATTAGTGTTTTTCCGGGAAAAACAGAAGGAAAAATTATTCAGTATGATTTCAGGGGAAATCTCGTACGAGAGATAAAAATTAAAAACCGGGACTATACTGCATTTGATATTTCGAACAAAGGTTTTATTTTTTATCCTTTTTGTTTCGAAAAATTTCAGAAAAATTATCGAAAGCTATATGTCATTGACGAACAAGGTAACGACCTGATTTCTTTTTCAAGTAGTATTTACCCTAAAATCAGAGAGGGATCAGAAAAAGTGTTTAGCTATGGTGCTACGCGCGATTGGTCATGGAAGCACAATGATCGGCTGTATTTTTTGGAAGCCAATAATGACACGATCTTTGAAATAAGTGGTGATTCCTTGCTGATCACGTGGTTACTCGCCGGAAAGAACAGATTATCTCTGAGAGAAGCTCATTTTGGTAAACCGAAAGGTTACAGTAACGATTGTATTCGACTTACAGACAGGACTATTATTCCAGCGAATAGTTGTGTTTATGAAACAGATCGTTTTCTGCTTTTCCGGTGTTTTTCAAATCAAAAACGTTATTTCACGATTTATGACAAGCAGGAAGAAATCCTATACCGATCCGATTATGAATATCAGGACCAGGAAGATGCGAAGCATTCTGATTGTTTTCTTGATGATCTGATATCAGGTCTTCCATTTAATCCTGTTTACCAAATTGCGAACAATCAATTAGCAGCCATTTTTCAGCCATACTATTTGCTCAATCAAAAGGAGTTGGTTAGACAGTTTTATAGGAAACATAATACCTCAAAAACAAAAGAGTTTTTAGAACTGTGCAATACTTTAAAAGAAAATGATAATCCTGTATTGATGATTGCCAAAATGAAATAATAAAATAAATCAATCTTTTAAAAAAAAGAAGTCAAATTCCAAAGTTGCTCATGCTGTTTATTAGGAGGAATCCATGATTTTTATATTGGAATGAAATCAATATTAGTTATTAGGGGAGGGGTGTACCCGAAGGCTTTTTACAGCAGGCTCACCGGGACTTTGTCCAGTGTGCCGGAAGAAACAACACGGCTGTGTGAGAAAACTTTCAGCATATTTGTGGAGAGTAACTACGAAAGTGTCAGATAGAAAGAATCCTTTTTGTTTACAGATACAAATTTCCCTTCAGACTTGGTTATTCTATTTTTTTAAGTTATATTTATGTCTTACATAATGCTGTCTGATAAATAGAGCTATTATTTTTAACCAAATGTTTGACTACTGGAGAATACAAATTAAGCCAAATATGCAAAAGATTGATCTTAATGATGTTACATTTTTAATTCCTGCCCGGATTGATTCTTCTGACAGATTGGAAAATCGCAGGTTAACTATTCAATTCTCACTCTCACTTGGACATTCATATTCCGGTACTTGAAGTAGCATCGAAGCCGGGATGGAGAATGAACATTTTTACGGATGGGGCCCTAAGATATGGAAAGAGCCATACGATGGGATACTTTAGGTTACCGGATTAAACGGGTTGATGGAACCGAGAACAAGATGACAGGTGAATGAACCTGTTGGACAGATTGCCGGCGTTTGCTATCGGCAAAGGAACACGCCAAAAGTGTAGCATCAAAAAATATACGCCAATGAATCTGTTGAGATGATGAGATGGGGAAAAGAGAAATTTAAATTAACTACTCTAATTTCAAATACTACTTATATTTGATTCACTCGCTATTTCAATGTTTAATCTTTTTAAACTCTAAGATTTAATTCAATGCAAATAAAGTCAATTTTCTTTTTTTTATTCGTTCTAAGCATTTTTTCTTGTGGAGGACTAAAGAAAGAAGCTGAACTCAAAGGTTTATTCGCAGACGATATTAAAGATGAAAATAAATTACCTTATTACATCAATCTACCAAGTAGTAAGAAGGGTGATCTTAAC
>JBDKTZ010000483.1:0-4943 GCA_039679975.1 Prolixibacteraceae bacterium | reverse complement strand
TGCCTGTCTACTCCGACCGGAACTCGGAACGTTTCCCGGCTTATCACCGGCTTGATCTGTCGTACACGCACAAGCTGCGCAACTGGGGAAAGGTTGAACGTGACCTGAGCTTTTCGCTGTACAATGCTTACGGACGGCGCAATACCTGGGCCATCCAGTTTGAAGCTGACGACGATAACCCAAAAAAGATGAATGCGATTAATCATTACCTGTTTACCTTCGTACCTTCCATCACCTATAACTTAAAATTCTGACAGCAATGAATAAAAATATACACTATATCCTCGGACTGTTCCTGCTTGTGGCTTGTAAGGAAGAAATTGATCTTCCGCTGAAAGATCACGGCACCCGGATGCTCGTTGTGGAAGGCCAGATCACGACCGATACGACTGCCCATTGGATCCGACTGAGTTATACGACCAATTATTATGATATGGAAAGTTACACGGTTGAGGGTGCGAGTGTGACGGTTTCGGACGGGACGACCAGTTATGTGCTGACCGAAGACCCGCAAAAAAAGGGATTGTTTAAGACGGCAGCCGATTTTTATGGTATGCCGGGTAAAACCTACCGCCTGACCATTACCGGAGTGGACAGCGATGAGGACGGAGAAGATGAAACCTATACCGCCGAAAGTACCATGCCGGCAATGATTACTGTCGATTCAATCCGGGTGGATGTCGTGCATAAGTTCTACACGGATGTTCTTCAGATCAGCTATAATACGCAGGAAGACCCTGCACCTAATGATGCATACATGTACCGCGCCGCGGTGAATGGCGTAATGGTGACTGATTCATTACATGAGTGGGGCTTTACCGACGACCGTTTATTTAATGGTCAGAAAATTGAAGATGAGCCGGTAATTTATCTGGATCAGGAGATCGAACAATACAAAGTGAATAATGGCGACCGGATCATGCTGGAGACTTCGCATATTCCTCATGAATATTACAAATATCTGAATGACGCGTTGTGGGAGTATTGGGGGTCAGATCCTTTCGGCGGTAATCCGGCTAACATTCCAACGAACATATCCGGTCCGCGGAAAGCCTGGGGTTTTTTTACAACCTACGCGATTGCCAGGAATGTAAAATCGCTCAGGATCGGGACTGATGAAGCCGAATAAAGAAAGACATTCGTTTCAGCAGAAGAGGCTGTCCAAATCAGGACAGCCTCTTTACAATGTTATAAGTTGAAACTTTGTTTGATTTGGTCAACGTAGTCCAGTTTTTCCCAGGTAAACAGCTCAACTTCGAGTTCTACGCGACCGCTGTATGGTGATTCAAAGACTTTCGTTTTGTATTGCGGGCTGCGGCCCATATGACCGTAAGCTGCAGTTTCACGGTAGATCGGATTGCGTAGTTTAAGCCGCGCTTCGATTGCCGCCGGCCGGAGGTCAAAGATTTCAGCCACTTTCAAAGCAATTTGGCCATCATCCATTTTTACATTGGATGTGCCGTAGGTATTGACATACACCCCTAATGGTTTGGCGACACCGATGGCATATGCCAATTGAACCAAAACTTCCCCGGCTACGCCTGCAGCAACCAGATTTTTTGCAATGTGACGGGCTGCATAAGCCGCAGAACGATCTACTTTAGAAGGATCTTTTCCGGAGAAAGCGCCACCACCATGAGCTCCTTTACCTCCGTATGTATCGACGATGATTTTCCGGCCTGTTAATCCGGTATCGCCATGGGGTCCGCCAATGACAAATTTCCCTGTCGGGTTGACGTGATAAATAATATCGCTTCCGAAGAGTGTTTGCACACGTACCGGTAAATGCGAAACTACCCGGGGAATAAGGATTTGAATGACGTCAGCCTTAATTTTGGCCAGCATGGCTTCGTCTTCATCAAATTCATCGTGCTGGGTGGAAACCACGATGGTATGCACCCGCCTGGCCGAATTGTCATCATTATATTCGATGGTGACCTGCGATTTCGCATCAGGCCGCAGATAAGGCATTTCTTTCCCTTCCCGGCGAATAGCAGCAAGTTCGACCAGGATCAGATGCGCAAGTTCAAGCGGAAGAGGCATATAATGATCAGTTTCCTGATTAGCGTAACCAAACATCATTCCCTGGTCACCCGCTCCCTGATCCATTTTGTCAGCCTTAACAACTCCCCGGTTAATATCAGGACTTTGTTCGTGAATAGCTGAAAGCACTCCGCATGAATCACCGTCAAAACGATAGGCAGCTTTTGTATAGCCAATCTCATTGATCACCTTCCTCGCGATTTCCTGTACATCAATATAAGTTTGTGACTTTACTTCGCCTGCCAAAACAACCTGTCCTGTTGTGACAAGTGTTTCGATCGCCACTTTGGAGTTCGGATCAAAAGCCAGGAATTCATCCAGTAAGGCATCTGAAATCTGATCTGAAACTTTATCGGGATGCCCTTCCGATACAGACTCGCTTGTAAAAAGATAACTCATCTTCTTTGAATATTAATGAACCCGCAATGAGAATACTCATCATTGGCAAGTCCGGTTTAACAATATTTTTGGATTGATTGAATGGATTGAATAGAAAGTTAAAGCGATTGCTTTAGCATTTTTTTCTGTGGTTGCAATCAATCTCAAATTTATCCACAATTCCTTTTGCAAAAGTAGCATCTTTTTGATCACTGCAAAAATAAAAGAAAGATTTTTTTATAACTTATAAAGTGTAAGTTATTGAAAGAGATAACTTAGGAGTAAAATCCCCGCTGCGATCTTCTTTCATTATAAGCCTGAGTTTGTTTTTTTATTTGTTAACTTTAATTTAACTTTGTGGCGCGCCAAAAATTACGAGACTGAGATGGAAGATGGGAATTTTAATTACATTAAAGATTTAACACGCTACCAGCGTCAACACACGAATGCAGTACAAATAGGCAATATATTCGTTGGTGGGGATTACCCCATTCGTATCCAGTCTATGACTGACACTGACACCAGTGATACAGATGCTACCGTTGAACAAATTATCCGTATTATTAAAGCAGGGGCAGATCTCGTCCGGGTAACAGTGAAAGGAATCAGTGATGCAGAGAATTTAAAAAATATTAAACAGACACTGGTATCGAGGGGATATGAAAATCCGCTGATCGCTGATATTCATTTTAATCCTAAACTTGCGGAAATAGCAGCCAGATACATTTCGAAAGTACGTATTAACCCGGGCAATTTTTACGATAGGAGGGCGCGGTTTGAGCACCATATTTATACCGATGAAGAATATAAGGAAGAGCTGTCAAGAATTGAAGAACAGTTTATTCCTTTTCTGGAAATTCTGAAACAGACCAATACAGCCCTTAGGATTGGTGCGAATCACGGTTCATTGTCCGACCGGATTATGAGTCGTTATGGTGACACACCCACAGGTATCTCAGAGTCGGTCATGGAATATCTGCGGATCTGCAAAAAAGTCGATTTTAAGAACGTGGTTATTTCGATTAAATCGAGTAATACCCGTATGATGGTTTATACCGTTCGGATGATGAATAAGCGGATGCGGCAGGAAGATATGGAGTTCCCATTGCACCTGGGTGTGACCGAGGCCGGGGAAGGTGAAGACGGGCGCATCAAATCGGCTGTTGGTATAGGTGCTTTGCTGGCCGATGGTATTGGTGATACCATCCGTGTTTCATTGACTGAAGATCCTGAAAAGGAAGTACCTGTAGCCCGGAAGCTGATTAACCACATTAAGACCTATCAGAGCCATCAACCTATTCAGGCTCCCTTGTTTGCTCAGACCAATCCTTTTGAGTATGAAAAACGGTCGGTAAGGCCTGTGATGAACATGGGAGGCAAGCAGGTTCCCGTCGTGGTTGCTGATCTTCGTAAGCGAAGTCTTTCGGAGGTACTGCCCATGCGGGGAAAACAAATACCTGAATATTTTATCGATAAGGATCATATTCTTGATCTGGAAGGCAATACCTTCCCTATCCTCGATCTGGAGGAATATTTGTTTGGAGGAAGCCACTGGGGACAAATGAAGTTTATCAGGACAAACAAAATGGAGTTTGACCGTTTTATGGCAGAGAACCCGGAGATTATCACCAAGCTGAAACAAACCCGCAAGACAGTCTTGATACTTGAGAGCTTTAATAAGAATCCTCTTGCCGAATTCAGGGCTTTTTTCATGGCGCTGGAGTCCCATATCTGGAAGGTTCCTGTGATTATCATGAGAAACTATAATGAGAGCCGGCTTGAGGATCTTCAGATTAAAGCATCGGTTGATGTCGGGGGTCTTCTGATTGATGGATATGGTGATGGGATTTGTATTACGAATGAGGGAGATCATATCACATTTACTGACCTGAAAGACTTAAGTTTTTCCATTCTTCAGGCCAGCCGCATGCGTGTAACCAAAACTGAGTTCATTTCTTGTCCGGGATGCGGAAGGACATTATTTGATCTGCATGAAACGACTAAAAAAATCAAGGCTCATTTTAACCATTTGAGCCACCTGAAAATTGGCGTCATGGGTTGTGTGGTGAATGGTCCGGGTGAAATGGGGGATGTTGATTATGGCTTTGTGGGCGCGGGCCCGGGCAGGGTGAATCTCTATAAGGGCCAAACCTTGATGAAACGCAATATTCCCTTTGAAAATGCCGTTTTTGAACTGGAGAGTCTGGTTCGTGAGAACGGTGACTGGAAAGACCCTTCCGATAGCTGATAGTCATTAGCCTTTAGCTATTCGTACCGATTCCCGCCTGACCTTTATCTTATTATTCTTGTGTCTTGATACTTGTTGCGTCTCTGCTATTCAAACAGTTTTACCAGATCCATATCCGGCTTCAGGCAGATGGTATGCATTCCGACTTGAGCGGCTGCTTCTGTATTTTTATCCAGATCGTCTATAAAAAGCGTTTCTCCGGAATTCAGCCCCGCATCGTTCAGTACAACCTGAAACGACCTTAGATCGGGTTTCCGCAATTGAATGTCGCTGG
>JBDKTZ010000617.1:0-7731 GCA_039679975.1 Prolixibacteraceae bacterium | reverse complement strand
ATACCCCTATGGCCCATAAAAATCCTTTTTTGGTCCCCAACCAATCGATAAATCGTCCGGCAAAAAGCATACAGACCGCATAAAATATGGAAAAGATACCCGTAATATTCCCATAAATATTATCATTCCAGTGAAATTCGGGTTTAATAAACTCATCCCAGGTCAGCGACAGCACCTGCCGGTCGAGGTAATTAATCGTTGTTGCGACAAACAGCAAGGCGCAAATCGCCCATCTGTATTGCGTCATCTTTCCGGAAATCGATTTTTCGTTCATCTTAGCTAGGTTTTACAAATGATTATTAAATTAGTTTTTCCTCAGGTTGCTGATTATTTTAAGTGCTTCCCGGCATCTGTCTGTGATGGCCGACCAGTTTTTTGCAGCCAGTACATCTTTTGGAAAGAGTTGAGAACCCATTCCCACGCAATGCACGCCGGCTTTAAACCAGCCTGTCAGGTTAGCCTCTTCGGGAGAAACGCCCCCGGTTGGCATGATGCTGGCGTAGGGCATCGGACCTTTGACTGCCGCCACGAATTCTGGTCCGCCCACCTGAGATCCGGGAAAAATCTTCACCACTTCGCTTCCCAGTTCATGCGCACGGCCAATTTCCGTCACCGACCCGCAGCCCGGGCTCCAGGCTATTTTCCTTTTGTTACAAATCCTGGCGGTTTCTTCGTCAATCAACGGCGAAACAATAAAGTTAGTCCCCAGTTGAATATACAGGGCCGCGGTAGGCGCGTCGACCACCGATCCTACGCCCAAAATCATTTCAGGACACAGAACCGCAGCCCACTTATTTAATTCTCCAAAAATCTCATGAGCAAAATCACCACGGTTTGTGAATTCAAACACACGGATCCCGCCATCGTAGCAAGCTTTTACCACTGACTTGCAGGTGTCCGTATCAGGATGATAGAATACCGGTACAATGCCGGTCTCTTTCATCTTTAATGCAACTTCTATTCTGGTAAATCGAGACATATTATTTCAAAATTTAAGACACGAGTATCAAGACACAAAACATAAGATATTCAGACAGTCCGGGAAACTTAAAACCCGTGTTCCGGTCTTCCATTTCCGTCCTCCGCTATGCTCCAGGCGCTATGTCCTGCAACCCCCTTTCAATGTTCGGCTCTCTGTTCCGCCTTACGGTTACCGTGCTACGCGTCCGGAAGCATCCCCTCCCATTAGTTTTTCCACTTCATCTACGGTCACCTGGTTAAAATCACCGTAGATGGTGTGTTTCAGACACGAAGCAGCAACAGCAAAGTTCAAAGCTTTCTGGTCATTGTTCTTGTAAGTAAGCAATCCGTATATCAAACCGCCCATAAACGAATCACCTCCTCCGACACGGTCAACAATGTGTGTAATCTGGTAAACCGGCGATTCGAACAACTTCTGTCCATTCCACAATACACCAGCCCAGGAATTGTGATTGGCATTCACCGATCCGCGCAAGGTCGTGATTACTTTCTTACAACGTGGGAAACAAGCCATAATTTGCCTGGAAACCGATTCATAAGCCGCACCTTCAACATGCCCTCCTGTTACGTCAATGCCTTCGGGTTTTATACCCAATACCATTTCAGCATCTTCCTCATTTCCAAGAATAATATCCGTACACGCGACAAGGGCAGGCATGACTTCACCCGCTGTCTTGCCGTATTTCCACAGGTTTTTACGGTAATTGAGATCGCACGATACCGTGATCCCCTTTTCATTTGCTTTCTTCACCGCCTCCAGACATACATCGGCCGCTCCCTGGGATATGGCCGGAGTTATTCCTGTCCAGTGGAACCAGCAGGCCCCTTCAAGAACCTGGTCCCAATCGATCATTCCGGGGCTGATCTCCGATACCGACGAATGCGCCCGATCGTAAACCACCTTGCTTCCCCGGCTCACAGCACCGGTTTCCAGGAAATATATGCCCAGGCGTTCACCCCCCCAGATAATTCCGGACGTGCCAACACCATATTTTCGAAGATCCATCTGACAGGCATGCCCGATATCATTCTTTGGCAGCCTGCTGACAAACTCGACGGGAATACCGAAATTGGCAAGCGAAACAGCCACATTGGCCTCTCCTCCCCCAAACGTCGCAGAAAAGGTGTCTGTTTGTGAAAAACGCAAATATCCCGGCGTTGCCAGCCGTAACATGATTTCTCCGAAGGTGATTACTTTTTTATCCATATTTTTCTGTTTAGACTTCTTTATGCAATCGATTGCAAATTTAGAAATCTATTTTAATTTATCAAATTCCGCATCGGTCACAGGTTCCGGCTTACGATCATCGTCTTTCATTTTTTATCCTCCCGCCTGTTTTGTTTCGTCCTCCATGTTTGACTAGCAGCTTTTAGAAGTTGAAATATTTCTTTGCGTTATTGTAGCAAATATTCTCAACCATATTCCCCAAAAGCTCCATGTCGGCAGGGATCTCTCCGTTTTCGACATCCCTTCCCAGCACGTTACACAACGTCCGTCTGAAATACTCATGACGCGTATACGAAAGGAAGCTTCTGGAATCGGTGAGCATGCCCACAAAACGGCTAAGTAAACCGAGGTTGGAAAGGGCGTCGATCTGTTTTTTCATACCATCCTGCTGGTCAAGGAACCACCATCCTGAACCATATTGAATTTTCCCGGGCACCGAGCCATCCTGGAAATTGCCGATCATGGTCGCATACAACTCGTTATCGCGCGGATTTAAATTATATAAAATAGTCCTGCATAACTTATTTTCCTGGTCCAGCCGATCAAGTAAATGCGCCAGCGGCTCTGCAACCAGTTTGTCGCCAATTGAATCAAAACCCGTGTCAGGCCCCAGTTCCTTGAACAAACGGGTATTATTGTTACGCTGGGCTCCAATATGAAATTGTTGAGTCCAGCCTCTCGAATGATCCATAATTCCAAACTCATACAACATGCACGATTTGAACTTCAGAATTTCAGTTTCCGTCAGATAACTTCCGCCGCGGACTTTTTTAAAAATGTTCTTAACTTCCGTTTCGGTATAGTTTTCCGCAAAAACAGTATCCAATCCATGGTCTGACAACCGGCAACCATTCAAATGAAAATACTGGTGACGTGCATCCAGGGCATCCATCAAATCGTCAAAAGATTGAATATCTTCATTGGCTGCCTCCCCAAGTTTTTCCATGTAGCTGTTAAAAAACGACGGATCTTCCACCATCATGGCTTTATCCGGACGCCATGCCGGCAAAACGGCGACCTCGAAGCCGTCTTCTTTAATTTGCCGGTGATATTCGAGGGTATCAACCGGATCGTCGGTAGTGCAAATGGTTTTTACATGAGCCATTCGAATAATATTTCTGCAACTGTATGCAGGCGTATTCAGCTTCTCGTTACAAAAATCATAGACTGCGCGCGCGTTTTTTGGACTAAGAACCTCTTTTATTCCAAAAAAGCGGCTCAACTCCAGATGTGTCCAGTGGTATAGCGGATTTCGCAACGTATGGGGAACGGTTTCAGCCCATTTTTCAAATTTTTCCCAATCGGAAGCATCACCGGTACAATACTTTTCTTCCACTCCATTGGTTCGCATTGCGCGCCATTTATAATGATCTCCGTATAACCAGATCTCTGTCATCGTCTTAAACCTCCGGTCGTCTGCAATATCCCTGGGATTAATATGACAATGATAATCAAAGACCGGCATGATTACCGCATGCTGATGATATAATTTCCGGGCAGTTTCTGTCTGAAGCAGAAAATCCTCATCCATGAATGTTTTCATTTCCTTTATTTTTGTTGACTATTTTATCATAGGCTCTGACTGACGGCAGGAAGCAAGAAGCATTCTTTTACAAATTAAACAGTCTTTTTAAATGCCTGTCATAAATGTTTTCTTCCACGCACCGACCCACTGTATCTGAATACGTTATCAACAAGTTCCCGTATGCTTCGCCCATTTCTGCCGCCACTTTATACCCGACATGAATCAACTGGCGGAAGTTGGAATTATAATCAGGATGATCAGGAATGTGTCTGAGCGTATTGGCAAATTTTTCACCGTCCCACCCCGATACTTCTGCTATAGGAGGCAGTTTGGAATCGTCAATATCAATCACATCCGCATAGGGACCGCACAATTCTTCTTTACGCGACAACGCCTGCTCATAGATCTGTTTTGCTGCCTTCAGTCCTTCGTCCCCTGCCAGAGCCAGGCCAATTACTTCTTCAAGCCACGTAGTCCCGGCTGTTTTCACATGAATACCTTTATCGTACTTTTTAATAATACCTGCCATCACCGGATAAATCGTAAATTTATCACTACCTGAATGAACACTTAACTTAAGGTTCTCAGGAAGTCCAAATTGTCTGACAGCGTAATCGATCACAAGCACATCTTCTTCGAACTCTTTGGCAAATTGTTCAACATGGCCCACATAATCAACCCCTTTATTAAACCGGCCTGTAAATTTAGGAGCAATCGTCTGGAGCGGAATTCTTTCATTGGAAATCATTTTCAGAATGAAGAGCATGTCTACAGGAGTTTGAGGTGTTTCGACCTCGTCCATCGAGATTTCAGTAATAAAATTGTCTGCTCCTTTAACAGCTTCAATCCGTCTGTAGATTTTCCCGGCTTCCTTAATTGCGGCCAAAAATTTTCCGGCTTCCCTGTCGAGTAATTCATCAGTAATTACAACAGGTTCTTTTATTCCCGGAATGTTCACCTGCTGACCCAAGATACGACAGGACGAAATAAAGGCAGCAACATCCTCGTAACCTGAGGAATTTCCAATATAGGCAGCAACATCCAACGTGAAGAAATCGGAATGCGCAATGAACCGGTCAACCGTGGTCAGATTAATGTGATCAGCGTCGACCCGGTATTCTCCGGTCCACCCTAAATTCTTAACGGCAGCATCCGCTTCCTCGCGGGTACCGTCAGGTTCTGAATGAACAATGTTGTGCTCACGGTTCGATTTATTCCAAACCGGAATAATTTCAATGCCTTTCGCATTGGCTTTCATAAGTGCTCTTAACTGAGCCTCTCCCTCATGATTAAAGCGGTCGCCCACTCCAAAACTGTATTTTCCAAGTTTCATTTTTTTTCGCGATTTAGGTATCTGTTTCTCAAACGTTTTTTACATGGATTTTCGATTTGCACGGATAGAAGTCAATGTAAAAAAACAGACCTCCGTGTTCGTACACGAAATTAGCCTTAATTCTATCGTTATCCAATTAATTTTCATGAAATATCGATAAAAATGTTTTAAAATATAATTTCGCCGTGTACGAACACGAAGATACAAAAAATGTTTATCTTTGTAAATTAGTTACATTTTCATTTCAAGTAGAACGTAAACAATTAACGCTATCAAACCAACAAAAAGAATTCGAATTAAGGATATTGCAGCGAAAGCCGAAGTTTCCATTGGCACTGTTGACCGGGTGATCCACAATCGTGGAGAAGTTTCGCCGGATACGAAAGCCAGGATTCTCCGTATTTTGGAGGAAATGGACTATCATCCCAATATCCTGGCAAGCACCTTGGCATCAAAAAAAGTGCATACGTTTGCCATTCTGGTCCCCGAACCCCAATCGGAAGAGGCCTATTGGAACAAGCCGCTCATTGGCGTACGGAAAGCATTCTCCGAGCTGCAGGAATATGGTATCCAGGTAAGTACCTACCGGTTTTTTCAAAACGATCCCGCGTCTTTTCAGGCAAGGGCCGATGAAATTATAGACAGTAAACCTGAAGGAGTGGTGCTTGCTCCGTTCTTTTCAAGAGAATCAAAAGCATTGATTTCCAAGCTGAACGAATTTAGTATTCCCTATGTTTTTATCGATTCAAATTTAAAAGAGTGCAATAAAATAAGTTATATCGGTCAAAATTCGTTTCAGAGCGGGGCTTTGGCTGCTAAACTTTTCAATTTTTCATTGCCGGAAAAAGCAAACATTCTGGTCGTTCATTTTGCTAAGGAGAGGGATAACCAGAACCACCTTGTACAACGGGAAAATGGTTTTTACGACTATTTCGGACAAGCCGATCCGAAAAAACTTAAAAAACTGATCACAATTGAAATTGAGGACCCTTCCAAAGAAGATTTTTTCACTATTCTCGACGACGAACTAAAGAAGCTCCATACCGTTCATGGAATATTTGTGACAAACTCACAGGTTTACCGAATGGCAGCTTATCTTGAGAAAAAAAAATTAGTTCATATCCGTCTTATTGGTCATGATCTGATCAGGCAAAATGCAGATTGGCTAAAAAAAGATGTGGTCGACTTTTTAATTTGTCAACGTCCTGAAGAACAAGGCTACAAAGCCATTGAAACACTTTTTCAGCATGTGATCCTCAAGAAGCGGGTTGCTGCGGAAAATTACACATCCATTGATATTATCACGAAAGAAAATCTTGACTTTTATAACGAATTTAACCTGATTAATTATGGAACCAATTAGTTTTAAAGATCTCTCGGGTAAAGTATGCGTGATTACCGGAGGAGCGGGTGTCATTGGTCTCGCGCTGGTCAGAGCCTTGGCATCGGTGAATGTGAAAATTGCCATTGCAGACATTAATAAAGAAGTCGCAGAAAAGGTAGCGACCGAGGTTTCTGCCGATTCAGGAGCAACAATTATAGGAGTAGAAGCCAATGTATTGGATAAAACTTCTCTGGAGCAGGCCAGAAATATCATTCATGAAAAACTTGGTGAAATTGATATTCTGATTAACGGAGCCGGGGGAAATAATCCTTCAGCCACTACAAAAGTTGAGCAAATTGAGGAAAGCAACATCGACAGTCCGGAAGATACTTTTTACGGCCTTCAACTCGATGGATTTGATAAGGTATTTGCGTTGAATTTTAAGGGCACGGTTTTACCCAGTATGGTTTTTACCCAGGATATGCTGAAACGCCGTAAAGGCGTGGTACTGAATATTTCGTCAATGAATTCGTATAAGCCGCTGACTAAAATACCTGCCTACTCGGCAGCAAAGGCTTCGGTCAATAATTTCACGGAATGGCTGGCCGTTCATATGGCCAAAGTTGGTATCCGGGTTAACGCGATCGCTCCGGGATTCTTTATTACCAATCAAAACCGTTTTTTAGTACTTGACGAAAAAACGGGAGGATATTCTCCCCGAGGGAACAAAATCGTGAGCAATACACCGATGGGAAAATTTGGCGAACCGGAAGATCTGCAAGGCGTAACCTTGTTCCTGCTCTCTGACATTTCCAGCTTTATCACGGGCGTGATAATACCTGTCGACGGCGGCTACAGTGCTTACGGAGGTGTGTAAGCTGTGCAGGCACAAGACAGTCAGATATTCGGATATTCAGACAGTCAAAAAATCTGAGAATCAGTCTTAGACTGACGACTAATTAGACTAATTACTTACGATTAATTTTTTTTATTATGAATCTTCAGTTAAAAAAAAATTGTAAATATTCGCTGCTGGTTCCCACGAGTATGGGCGTCCGTATTACCCCGGTAAACGGACAGCCGGTACACAGCAGCAATCTTTTCGAAATGCAGGCTACGAGTGCTGAAACGAACGTAGCCAGCATTGCATCATACCTGGGTCTTCCGGTGAAAGTGCTCACTACCTTTGTCAAAGGAAGTCCGATTGCAGCCTTCATCAAAAGCAATTTAAGAAGCAGGCACATGGATTTTGAAGGGCCTGAAGTGGAGCAGGGCGGTCCCTGGGGTTTTCGTCATCAATTTAACATTGCAGACAGCGGTTTTGGATCACGAGGTCCCCG
>JBDKTZ010000138.1:0-2352 GCA_039679975.1 Prolixibacteraceae bacterium | reverse complement strand
CTGATACTTTTTCTTTGATTGACATCAACTATTGTTGCATCGTACATAAAGTAGAACTCAGACTGATCCTCTATCTTGTTCAGAATTTTGAGAATTGCTTCATTCTTAAAGTTAAGACTTAACTGCTTGGTTTGGGCGTAGCTTTCCAAAGCCAATGTTTGGGTGACAGTAATCAATATCAGTAACGTAACATTTCTCATTTTTTTCAAAAAATTGGATTTCCAGATATTACACCTTCCGGAAATCAATTCACAATAAATTTTTTTCGCTTCGCGCAAATTGCTTGCGCTCGACAAAATCTCAAACAAGTTTGGATTTTGCTCTCTCTTAATCGCAATTTTCATAAATTTGTTCTGATTTGGATTTTCTAAAATTCAAGTTACTTATGCCTCAGAAGTTGGATGCTGCGAGGCATTGAAAAAGTAAGAGGGAGATGTTACAGCATCTCCTTTCTTTGTTTGTGGTTCGTTTATTTCATAAGCCTGATCTTAAATTATACGGTTTAGTTATCTTTTTGAAATAGTGATCTGAGGTTTAGCTTCTTTCCCGTAATGGTGTTCTACCCTGCAATCGACATGGCAGGCAATTCCAATCAGTCTGAAGATTTCTTCATAACTTTCATTTTTTATGGTACCTGTATAGACGGAGTTGTAAACCTCGGGATCGGCAATCTCAATATCTACATTGTACCACCTTCTTAGTTGTTCAACTACATTTTTCATCGGTGAGTTGCGGAATATGAGTTTTCCGTCTTTCCATGATGAATAAACAGAAGCATCAACAGAACTGACTTTCAGTTTATTATCATCGGACAGACTTAGAGTTGCCTTTTCTCCGGGCTTCATCGTATAGGAGAATGACTTGCGCTCCTGGTGCGTGAGTTCAATCTTGCCTGATTCAAGCACAACAGCAATTTCATCTTCCTGAGGATATGCATTTATATCGAATCTTGTACCCAATACCCTAACAACAAGGCCATTTGCCTGTACAAAAAAAGGATCGTTATTTTTGTGGGTAACCTGGAAGAATGCCTGTCCTTTCAGGACAACTTTCCTGTTTTGATCAGAAAAGTCATCAGGATAAGAAACTGTTGTGCCTGAATTTAACCAGACGATTGAACTATCGGGTAAGACGACTTTAGACCTTTGGCCGTTTTCTGTGGAAACTGAAGTGTATAAATCTGGATTTTCCTTTACCGTAGAGAAATTACCGGATAAGAAATGTAAAATACCAATCATTCCTACCAGAACAAAAACTGAGGCAGCAATTCTCCAACGAATTAATGCCCGTGTTTTCGATTGGAGGAGTATTTTTTCTTTAAATCTTTCCAATGCCGCTTTTCTCTTGAATAAATCCATGATCTCGTATTCCCTAACCAGCTCCTTATTGGAATTAATTGAACTCAACAATTCTTTGTTCTCAGGTTGTTCATTAATCCAGTTATCCAGAACCTCTTTCTCTTTAGGTGATTCAGAATTTGTCAAATATTTTCCAATAAATCGACCTAATAGGATTGACCTATGAAGCTTGTCTTTCATCTTACAAGAAAAATTTCATTATTCACCCTGAAAACAACTCAGAATTGAAAGGCGACTACAAGGAATTCAATCTTTTTTTAAAGTAATTCGGTATAACGTTAGTAATAAAGCGAGTACAAATTGAGGTTTCAGGAAGATGTTTTGTGAAAACTAATTTTCAGACTTCTCAAAGAAGCTTTTGTTTAAGGTCATCATCAGATAAATAAGATTGCCCAGTCTTTTTCTTAAGACCTGATAAGCTCTGGATTTGTGTGTTCTGACCGTGGTTAGCTTTATGCTTAGTTCACTGGCAATCTGCTCATTGGAATATTCTTTCAACGATAATAATAATACCTTCTTTTCCATCAGAGGGAGTTTATTTATTTCATCGTAAATTATTCCATTCGCTTCTTTTCGAAGGATTCCTTCCAGAAAAAAATTAGCAGATTCTATTTCTGATTGATTTTCCAGAAAATATTTTTGTTTTATTAAATCATGCTTGATATGATTCAGACACATATTTCTTATAGAGGTATAGAAGTAGGCCTTCACTGAAATGATATTAGGAAAAGCCTTTTTCTGTTGCCAAAAGGTGATAAAAATCTCCTGCACAATATCCTCACAAACGTTTGGATCGGCGATATACCGAAATGCAAAAGAAGAGAAAACAGCAAAATTTTCCTTGAAAAAATCGTTGAAATCAATCGATTCACCGTGATCAAACCGTATTTTATTTTGAGTATTTGGCATTATAATAATGTGACCAAAAGTAATCGGTCAGATGCAAATCTAATTCAAATTTTCAGTATAGTTCAAGTACCTCGACAGGTGTTTT
>JBDKTZ010000009.1:0-10310 GCA_039679975.1 Prolixibacteraceae bacterium | reverse complement strand
TACGTGGCGTAAACATTAAACGGAATATCGATTTCGTCCGAAATCCCTTCCCATGGATCATCCTGTTGTAAAGCGCGTTCCGGCACCTGCGAATAGACATTATAAAGATAAGCTTTTGTTTGGGCGGACGAGCTCCAGATCATTTCGTCGGTTTTCATATCGTCCGGCATTTTCTCCAGATAATCGCATCCTGTAGAAAGAATGGATGCAAGGAAGAAAATACCAATATAGCGGAATTTATGTTTCATTTTCTTAGGATTTAAAAGTTAGCTCTGATTCCAATATTCATTTTACGTTGCAGCGGATATTTCCCGCCGTCGTTATCGCCGGTCTCGGGATCCCACATTTTCCATTTCGAGAATACGGCTACGTTGTTGAGATGAACATAAAAGCGCAGGCCTTTCAGGTGGATCTTTTCCAGGCTTTCTTTTTTCAGGTTTTTCCCGATCTCCACGTCGGCCAGGCGAAGAAAACTCCCGTCATAAATATTCTTTGTAGAGGCATGCCAGTTATTGGTCGACGCACCGTCGTGTATACGCGGATACTGTGCGTGCTGATCAGGGTTTTCCACAGTCCAGCGATCCAAAGCATCCTCAAAAAGATTACCCTTTCCTACACCCTGGTTAAAGGGAATATAGGCGCCGCTCAGAGCATACGAAACGTGAGCCTGTCCGCGGAAAAACAATCCCAGGTCAAATCCTTTGTAGTCGAACTGAACCCCAAAACCATATACGATTTCGGGTATGCTGGAATAACCGATCGGAACTTCATCGTCGATGGTGATCTGGCCGTCGCCATTGATATCTTTGTATTTGACATCACCCGGCACATAGCTGCCAAACATTTGTTTGGGGCTGTTATCGATATCCTCCTGGCTTTCAAAATAGCTCAGGGCAACCAATCCGAAATTTTGATCGAGCTTCTGTCCGGTTTCCATCCGGTAGAGGTAATCCTTTTCAGCTTCATCCTTTTTGATGATCTTATCCCTGCTGTAGGTCATGTTCCCATATAGTTTGACCCCTCCGTTCTCGTACCGTTTCGCAAACTCGACCGTACCATCAAATCCGCGGTTAACCATTTCACCCATATTGGCAAAGGGACTCACATTAATCCCTGCAAAATCGGGAAGGGTTTCACGTTTTACAAGAATATCGGTACGGCGTTCGTGAAAATAATCGGCCTCGAGCGAAAAAGCGTTATCAAACATTTTTAGTTCGATCCCAATATTTTTCTTGAAGCCCTTTTCCCAGGTCAGGTTGGAAACGCCAATCCGGTTTTCTCCGGTTCCGCCATAAGTGGTTCCGTTTGGCCCAAAAATATAACTGCCCAGACCGGCTCCGTAAACCGAAAGATATCCGTAACGTTCACCGTTAGGCAGCGCTTCGGCGCCAACCAATCCGGCCGAACCTTTAATCTTCAGCAGATTGATCTTCGTTTGCAGAGGTTCCCAGAACGATTCGTTTGAAACAAGCCATCCTGCAGCCACTGCCGGGAAGAATCCGAAGCGCCTCCCTTTCGGGAAGTTTTCCGATCCGTTGTATCCCAAATTGAATTCGCCCATATACCGGTCGTCGTACGAATAAGTGGCGCGGGCCGCGATACCCTGTTTCCGGTAAGGTAAAGACAAAATTGCAGTAGAAGCCGCTCCGTTAATATAATCGCGCTGGTAATACATAAACATGGATCCTACCCGATGTACTTCTCCAAATACATGATCGTAAATCAACTGGGCTTTTAGTTCCTTTGCCCGGTTTGTTGTGACTTCCTTTGAATAACCGAGGAACTCCTGTCCTACCACTGATATTTCAGTAAGCAGTTCTTCGGTCTCAGGATCACGTCCCAGTACTTTGTAGTTCGGCGAATTTTTACGCCGCTGAATTTCCGTTCCGCTGTATGCATCGAATGAATAAGATGCTTTAAACTGGAGACCGTCCAGAACTGATTTTAAATCCTGGGTGATGGATACCTGGCTGTTGACGGTATTCCGGAACTCCGTATTATAACCGGTGCCCATCAGACGTTCGGCAGGATTCTCTTCTCCTACCTGTCCCGGGGCAGCCCAGCCATAAATATAATTTCCAACGCCGTCTTTTCCGATCGGCACCCGCACAGGGTTCGAGATGGGAGACGAAAGGTTGGCATAGTAAAACAATGTTTCAGCCGTGGAATAGGTGCTGCTGTATATTTTTCCCCCGATTCCCGGTGTATGAAGATCGATCAGGTGACCGCCGACTTCAATATCCATGACAAGCGATTTCGTCAGTGAAATATCGACATTCGACCGGAAATTGTATCGCTTCAGGTTAATGTTCGATTCATATGCATTTTCAGGGTTGTTCCGTAAATTGCCGGCCTCATCCAGGTATCCGAACGAAACGAAATAACGGGCTACTTCCCCTCCGCCCCGTACATTGATCGTGGTCTGCGTATTGCTCCCGTACTTTTTAAAGATTTCATCAAACCAGTTCACATTCGGATAGATATAAGGATCCGCTCCCGATCGGGTATTTTCAATATACTCGGGCGAGAAATATTGCTTACCCATGGCTTCATTATAAAGCGTTTGATAGGTTGGGCCATCCACATATTTTGGTAATGACGGCAAATCAGTGACACCATATTCCATTTTTAATTCGACCGAAGGTTTTTGTGCAAGACCTTTCCGGGTCGAAACAATCACAACGCCGTTTGCGGCGCGAACCCCATAAACAGCTGTAGCCGATGCGTCTTTCAGGATCGATATCGATTCGATTTCCTCGACCGAAAGGTCGGTCATGCTGCGTTCCACGCCGTCGACCAGGATCAGCGGGGTACGGTTTGAACCAAAAGTGGAAATACCGCGGATCCAGAAACTGGCATCATCATTGCCCGGTTCACCGCTGCGCTGGACCACCACTGCACCGGCCATACGCCCCGAAAGGGCATTGGTCAGCGACCGGGAAGGTATCTTCAGATCGTTCATGGAGATGGTCGAAATCGATCCGATCACACTGGCTTTGCGCTGGGTTCCCATACCCACTACAACGGCCTCGTCGAGCGTGGTTACATCTTCCTGCAAGATCACATCGATGGCGGTTTTCGTCCCTACTTTAAATTCCTGTTCCTTGAACCCGATGAACGAAAAGCGGATGGTTTCCCCTTCTTCCGCTTCCAGGGTATAATAACCCGATGCGTCCGTAATCGTACCTCTGGTTGTCCCGTCTATACTGACCGTTGCTCCCGGAAGCGGAGCTCCCTGCGCATCCAGGATCTTTCCCCGGATCACCTTTTTGACACCTGCCTGGATTTTTCCAATATCCGACACGCCCTTCTCCGATCGGGCGGTTAGTACGATTTGATGATCAATAACCTGATATACAATATCTGTCCCTTCAAACAACTGATCCAGTACCTCCGAAATCTTCCGGTCCCTGACGTTGATTGAAACAAGTCGTTCCGAATCGATCAATTCGTTGTTATACAAAAAATAAAAGTTGCTGGACCCTTCAATATTTTTCAGGACGCTCTCCAACGTACTCCGGTTCATATCAAGAGAAATCCGCTCCGACTGGGACCATGATCCCTTGGCCAGCAGGTTCAGCGATGCGCTCAGAAGAATAATCAAAGCTATCTTCATGACCCTAATAAATTTTAACAAGGATGGTCGTTTAAAAACATCCCGTATACAAAACCATTTTTTTTCCATACATTTGTTCTGTTAAATGTTCATAAATCATTTGTTTAAGTTAATCGCGGGCATTTAATGCAATCCGGGGAAGTGTTGGGAGCACTTCCCTGTTTTATTTGGTACTGATATCATTGGGAGCTAATATTCTTCATTCAGTTAGTACTGCTCAGAACGATTTCGAACTCAGGGGAACTTTCCTGTTTCCCTTCGATTTTATTCATCCTGTAATCAAACGGAAATGAGATTTTCAGCAGGCTTAATGCCTGTTCAACGGTCTCATTCGTAAAAGTGGCGGTAAAATGCGATTTCTTCAGGCTTTCTCCCTCTACCCGTACCGATACGTTATACCACAACTCCAGTTTTTTTGCAACCTCCTCGACCGATGCGTTCAGGAATACCAGTTTGCCGTCTTTCCAACCAATATATTGTTCCAGATTGGTTTGCCTTTGAATATTGATCTTCCGGCTGTCAATATTAAAAACAACACGATCGTAAGGATCCATCTCCGCCAGCCTGGTCTTCTTGTTATCGATTTCCTTTTCCAGAACAACCTTTCCGCGTACCAGCGTCGTATTCACTTCGGAAGCGCCGGGGAAAGCCTCTACATTAAATGCGGTTCCCAGAACCCTTACATCCAAATCGGCCGTATGCACAACAAACGGAGCTTCACGATTCGGAGCAACCTCAAAAAATGCTTCTCCCGATAACTCGACCTGACGAAGATTTTTTGAAAATTTCTCAGGAAATAATAATTTGCTTTCTGCGTTCAGGCTTACCCGGGTTCCGTCCGACAATAAAAAACTGGTACGTTCGCCATTCCGGGTGCTTACCATTTCGGTATTAGTCCCGGATGATGATCTTTCTCCATTTTTTCTGTCCAGGATCAGGTATGTAATCAGTGCAAAGACAAGTATCGCTGCGGCGGCAGGCAACTGCAGCCTGATCAGCTTATGCTTAAACCGGCTTTGCCGGCCGGTAATCTTATAATATAGCTGCTTCCATTGCGTTTCCGCCTTCAGATCGCGAAAGCTTAAAATAAAAGGGTACAACCGCCTTTGTTCTTTCCTGAATAACTCCTGGTGCAGAGGCGACTGGTCGATCCAATCAAGCAGAACTTTCTCCTCTGAAACAGAAAGCTCACCCTTCATGAACTTTTTGATGAGCTCTTTAGGCTCCGGTTTGGTATTCTCCATCACAAGAAATTAACGTGTATATCTCTAATACAATCAATCCTTGTTTTTACCAACCTTAATTTTAAAAAATTTTAATAAATATATGACAATTTTAAAAATACAGAAATAAAAGAGAGTCGGGTCTGATTTTTTTCCGGGCAATTTCCATTCCCCTGGTCAAATGCTTATCGACCATGGTAGTTGAGATATTCATGATCATTGCAATGTCTTTGATCTTCTTTCCTTCAAGCCATTTCAGACGGAAAGCCTGGCCGCATTTATCGGGCATATCATTAATAATCGATACCAGCTCAAGACTGAGTTGATCTTTCATGGATATAAAGCCGGCTCCCTGATCAAAGCTGATGTGATACAAGCGTTCTGTTTCAAGGAAGCTCTGATTTTGGGAGTATTTCCCTTCAATAACTTTCCTCTTTAATGAATTAAGACATTTATTTTTTAAGATCTTGAATAAATAGGCAGTCTCATCCTTTTGCTTATCCAATTGTTCCCGTTTGGACCAATATTGCAGGAACACATCCTGAATTAAGTCGTTTGCCTCTTCTTCATTTCTCAAAAAATACAGGGCATACTTTTTCATCCGGTGATAATGAATCCGGAATAATTCTTCGAAAGAAGAAATTTCAGTACTTTTTTGAAAATCGAGGCTATTTTTGTTCCCTGCACCAATCATTTGTCAGAAAAGATGAAGCCCTAAATTTAGAACAAAAATCCAGATCAGCCAAACGAAAAAAAGTCAGGAAAAAGACTATTCGGTATAAAAAAACCTCAGAGACAGAATTGTATGTATCCACTGTCAGAAGGGGACATTATCCGAATCGGGGTTTCCGTAACCGGCATGTTCATTTTCAAAACCAGCGTTGACAGGCATGCCCGAAATACGTGAGTCGGCATTCATTTTCGAACTGAAAGTGTGTCCCATCACGCCGCCTCCGATCTCTTCGGGAATCGTACTCTCAAGGTCACAGAATTTAACCTGCTGCTTTTTGAAGGCAAGCTGAACGTCGCCCACCGAACCATTTCGGTGCTTGGCAACAATGATCTCGGCAACCCCAAGCAGGGAATTCCCGTTTTCATCCTCAGTGATCCCGTAATATTCGGGCCGGTGAATAAATAAAACCAGGTCGGCATCCTGTTCTATTGCACCCGATTCGCGCAGATCGGACAGTTGCGGGCGTTTACCCTCGCGCGACTCGACCGAACGGTTCAACTGGGAAAGGGCCAGTATCGGAATGTCCAGTTCCTTGGCAATGGCTTTCAGCGACCGCGATATCAAGCTGACTTCCTGTTCCCGGTTTCCCCTGCCATCGGTTCCTGCAGTCATCAGCTGGAGGTAGTCGACAATGACTACGCCGATGTCGTGCTGCATCTTTAGACGGCGGCATTTGGCGCGGAACTCAAAAACAGACAACGCCGGCGTATCGTCAATAAACATGGGAGCCTCTTCCAGAACATTCAGTTTCCTGTTAAAGTGTTCCCATTCCCACTCTGCCAAACGCCCGTTCTTGATTTTCTCTGAACCCAACTCTGTTTCCGCGGCGATCAAACGGTTGACCAGCTGTACCGAAGACATTTCCAGTGAAAATACGGCAACAGGTTTCCTGTGCTCGACAGCCATGTTTCTCGCCATTGAAAGCACAAAAGCGGTTTTACCCATCGCCGGACGGGCAGCAATAATAATAAGGTCGGTTTTCTGCCAACCCGAAGTAATCCGGTCAAGCGCCGTAAACCCGCTGGGAATGCCACTCAACCCATCCTCCCTCCGTGATGCTTCTTCGATGAGTCTGGCTGCTTCTTTCAGGATTGGTCTGATTGGAAGGGTTTCCTTTTTTATGTTTCCTTCAGCCACCTTAAAAAGGGAAGTTTCCGAAAAATCGATCAGGTCGTCCACATCAATGGTGGCATCATACGCTTTTGCCTGGATCTCGGAAGAAACGCGGATCAGCTCCCGCTGAATGTATTTCTGGGCAATAATCCGGGCGTGAAACTCGATATGAGCCGCAGAAGCCACCCGGCTGGTCAACTGAGTAATATAAAACGGCCCGCCAACTTCTTCAAGCTGATTGCGGTTCTTTAGCTCCTGTGTAACCATGAGCAGGTCGACCGGGCGTTCATGGGTTGACAAATATTTGATCGCCTCGAAAATCTTTCGGTGTTCGTCCTTGTAAAAACTGTTTGTATCGATGATATCGGCAACCGTAACATAGGCATCGCGCTCAAGCATCAACGCTCCGAGTACCGCTTCCTCCACATCCAGGGCTTGCGGCGGCAATTTCCCGTACTGGGCGTTAATCTGTTCAATTGTTGAAGCTGTCCGGGTATTTTTATTCTCTCCTGCCATGCCAAGTCATATAATCTAATTGATAATCAATAGAATTCCTTCCCGTAAAATAAAAAGAAACGGATTTTAAAGTTATAAAAAGGAAACCATTGTCTCCCCCAAATCTTCTCAAATGATGAAATTTTATTTTACCTTATCCTGAATGATCTGTGCGAGTATACTTTTCAGATCTTTCCCCATCGCCGCAATTTGCTGAGGAATAAAACTGGTAGCCGTCATCCCCGGAGTGGTATTAACCTCAAGAAAATAAAACCGACCGTCTTTCAGGATGAAGTCGATCCGGACGATGCCCTCGCAACTGCACAAATCATAAATTCCGGAAGCCAGTTGCTGAATATCACGGGTGAGTTCCGGAGATATCCGTGCAGGCGTAATCTCGTCAGTCATTCCCTTGGTGTATTTTGCTTCATAATCGAAAAACTCATTTCTGGGCACCACCTCTGTAACCGGGAAAATGAATTCCTGATCTTTCAGTTTAACGAGTCCGCAGGTAAATTCTTTGCCGTCGATAAACTCTTCGACAAGGGCATCACTGTTTTCCAGCCAGGCCTTTTCGATGGCAGAGGCAAGTGCTTCGGCCGATTTCACTTTTGTGACACCAAAACTGGAACCCCCCGCGTTAGGCTTTACAAAAGCCGGCAAACCGATTTCATTGATCAATTGGTTGATATCTTTATGCTGTCCTTTCTTGATCAGCACCGATTTTGCCATCGGAACTCCGAAATTCCGCAGGTAATTACTGCAGAAGTATTTATTGAACGTAAGCGATGAAGCAGATACGCCACACGATGAATACGGAATCTTCAACAAGTCAAAATATCCCTGAAGGATACCGTCTTCTCCGGGTGTGCCATGAATAATAATGTAGGCATAATCGAACCGGATGCGCTGCGAACCCAGCGTAAAACTAAAATCCCCTTTATCCACATCAGCGATTTTTAGACCGTCGACCGTCACTTTCCATTCCAGCCCGCGTATTTCGACCATCCAGGGTTGAAACAGATCCTGATCGATTGACTGGTAAACATTCTTACCACTTTGAACGGAGACCACGTATTCTGACGAGTCGCCTCCGTATACCACCGCAATGTTCTTTTTCATGCATTTATATTTTCAATTTAACCCATTCTTGCGTATCCAGTGTCATTGCTTCGAGACTCATTACCAACGGTATGGAACTCGCCGATAAACATCACCTTGGGCGTAAACTGCGGCGTTCATGGCTCGTTTCATATGTAATCTTTTTTAGTCGTGAGTAGCGAGTAAAGCATCTTTAATCTTAAACTCACGATTCGCGACTCGAAATATAATTTCGCCATTTCACAATCACTTCGCTCATATCGGCGGGAAGCTCTGAGTCAAACATCATCTCTTTTCCCGTTACCGGATGTACAAACCCAAGTGTCTTTGCATGGAGGGCCTGACGCGGAATAATAGTAAAACAATTTTGCACAAACTGTCTGTATTTTGCAAAAGTAGTTCCCCAAAGGATTTGATCGCCACCGTAGGTATCGTCATTAAAGACAGGATGCCCGATATAATTCATATGCACGCGGATCTGGTGTGTTCTTCCTGTTTCAAGCCGGCATTCGACCAGACTAACATACCCCAGTTCTTCAAGCAGCCGGTAATGGGTAACGGCCGGCTTTCCATGTTCGCCATCCTCGTACACGGTGAAAATCTGGCGATTCTTTTGGCTACGGGCAATATTTCCGGTGATCGTTCCTTCAGGCTCTTTTAAGCGTCCCCAAACCAGTGCCACATATTCGCGTCTGGTTGTCTTCTCAAAAAACTGAAGCCCCAGTTTAGTCTTAGCCAATTCGGTTTTGGCCACGACAAGCAATCCGGATGTATTCTTATCGATCCGGTGGATCAGCCCGGGGCGGGGATCGTTCCCGTTAAACAATGGCAGATCTTTCAGGTACCAGGCTAACCCGTTCACCATGGTGCCGGTATAGTTCCCATAGCCCGGGTGGACAACCAGCCCGGCAGGTTTATTGATTATCAGGAGCTGATCATCCTCATAAACTATATTTAAAGGGATCTCTTCCGGTATGATTTTCAGTTCCCTTCTCGGATAATCCATCACAATCGAGATTTCGTCGCCCGGCTTCACTTTGTAATTTGACTTTACAGGACGCCCGTTCACGATGATACTTCCGGCATCGGCAGCTAACTGGATGCGATTCCGTGAAGCATTGTCTATCCGGTTCACCAGAAACTTGTCAATCCGAAGCTGCGATTGTCCCGGATCCACAGTGAGTTTATAATGTTCAAATACATCCAATTCATCCTGCTCATCAAACAGATCTTCTTTTTGCTCTACCATTCAATTACCTCTTTTTCCGGTTCAGTATCAAGCACGGATCCCGGATCAATGCCAATTTTATTTTCATCGACAGTCAGCCACAAATCGACTGCTGTTCCCTGCTCAACCATCTCTTCTGACGATTCAGGACGTTGTTGCCATATCCTGGCGCTTAATGAGTCTCCGATATTCAGTATAGATTCATCATAAATCACAGCTCCAAGACTAAGATTCAGAACTGTTATTTCATTTTTTGCTTGTTCGAGCGTTACGCCAATCAGGTCAGGTACCACGGTCATTTCGCCGGAACCGGATCTCCCGACGACCAGATCAATGTTGGAACCGCGGTCGATCAATCGACCTGAAGCGACCGGAATTCCCTGGAATTTTTGTTCCAATACCAGGTTAGGATATTCAGAAGGAACATATTCAATCTTTCCTACATTCAATCCTACTCCCTGCATAATGCTTACCGCCTGCCGTAATGAAATATCTGTCAGGGTCGGCATGGCCACCTGTTCGGGGTTTCTGGCACATATTGTTAAAAATACGGTACGTCCTTTTTTGACCGAAAAACCAGGAACCGGGAACTGATCGATTACATTTCCGGGAGTAGCATTTTCTGTGTAAATCGAGTCGATAATCTCGAAACGCAGGTCTTTCTCCCCGATTAGCCGGCTAACCTCTTTCATGTCCATATTTTGAAAGTCTGGTATGGCAAACGATTCACCATGATCGGTGTAGCCACGAACAGCAATCAGAACAATAATGAGAAATACCAGGGTAATCAGAACGGCAATG
>JBDKTZ010000382.1:0-2247 GCA_039679975.1 Prolixibacteraceae bacterium | reverse complement strand
GGGCCTGCCGGAATTACCGGATTATGGCAAGTTGAAGCACGTGGAAAATCAAAAAAAATGTCGACCGAAGAAAGAAAAGAACTGGATAACAAATATGCAAAAATTGCTCAGAGCCCGTATTCTTTCTTCATCGATCTGTGGATTATCCTCAGAACAGTTCCCGCGGTTTTTCAAAAAGAAAACGTATAGGCTTAATTCTATGTTAACATGTATATTGCATTTGATCAGCCAAAAGCCGCATTTGATAAGTTCTGCACCTTAATAAAAACAAAATCAGGTATTTTATCGTATTCTTGTACAAGTTTAACAAATAATCAAAACAAGATGAGGAAAGGGAAATTGATATTGGGATTACTGCTATTGCTGAGTACCATATCGTGCGTAAAGGAAAAAGCAGATGAAATCGCGAAGAAAGCTACAACGTTTGAGGATATAAACGTTCCTGAGAATTTTGATTATTCCGGCACAAAAACGGTTACAGTCAGCGTCAAAGTAACTGACCCCGAAATCTTGACAGCTTACAAGTATGTTGTCAAGATTTACGATGTAAATCCCTCTGAAGGAGGGAAACTGCTCATTACGGGCGCTGTGAATACTGATGATTATACCTATTCTCCTACTGTTACTGTTCCAACCAGTACCACTCAGGTATGGGTGGCAATTTACCTTGGGAGCAAACTAACTCACGAAGGTTATCAAACCTTATGACAAACCAATGAAATTTCTGATCTTTAAACGACATAACATGAAACACTTAAAAAAATATATCCCGTTGTTTATTTTTAATTTTGTATTCATTTTCGCTTTCGGACAGAGTAAGCCTTACGATACCACCGGCTATGCGACGCTCACCGGGAACAAGGATATCAGCGGAAACAATCAATATATCATCCCGTCCGGAGGATCATGGTCGGGAGGAATCACGGTTAACAACAACGAAACACTGTCTCTGATCGTCGAAGGAACGGCAACAGTCTCTTGGGTGAGCCTGAAAGCAAATTCCGATTTTGAGATCATCGTCGGAACAAACGGAATAATCAATTACAGCACCTTCAGCAGCGAAACATACTATACGCTGACCAATTATTCGACCTCTTTTACATTGTCCAACATAGGCGGAACGCTGATCAATCATGGAACGATTACAGGAAATCCTAGTTTTCAGGTGTATTCAAAAGGAACACTTGAGAACCACGGTACAGTCAATACCACGAATCTTGAAGTCACTGAAATGCTGAAGAATTACGGGACCATCAATGTTTCCGGTCAGTTACAAGTAGACAATACGGCAATACTGGATAACAGTTGTAAGATCATCGTGAAAGGAAATCTGATCATTGACAATTCGCTGATCATGAGAGAGAGTTCTTTTATGGAAGTCCAGTCAAAAACCACGTTCTACAGCAGTTCTTCCATGACCTTTGAAAAAGATGCCTATCTCAAAACAAAAGATGTCTGGACCTGGGGACATAAGGTTACCGGACCTTCGTCAGGGCATGCCCTTTTGCAGTATTTTGGCAACCTTGAGGGAAGTATGCCTACATTCTCCGATTATAATATTTATTTCGCTGATTCAAGGGGTTATCAGGACGGAGCACCAATAAGCTATTCGATTACCGCGGACGATTGCAACCCCGGTTTTGGAGTGGTTAGCGATGACCCGGATGGTGATGGCATTCCTAATGACCAGGATGAATTTGATGATGATCCGGAACGTGCATTTATTTCCTATTATCCTTCCGATCCCGGCACGTGGAATACGCTGATGTTTGAAGACATGTGGCCTAAGCTTGGAGATTATGACTTTAATGATCTTGTTATAAAATACCAGTACGAATACTATTTGAGCGCGGATAACAAAGTGGTTGATTTGGTTGCACATTTTCAGGTTGTGGCTTCAGGAGCAGATTATGCCAACGGTTTTGGATTCAAGCTCGATATTCCCAATGCTTCCGTTCTCGATGTTACCGGTTATGTCCATTCCGGAACGTCCATTACACTGAATGCGAACAAGACCGAGCAGGGTACAAGCGATGAAGCCGTAATCGTCGTTTACAACAATCTTAAAGCTTCGTTGGGTAGCAGCATGTTTAATGTCAATCATCAGGGTACGAATAAAACCGTAGATCCCATAGCCGTTCATGTTTATCTCAATAAGGTGAATCAGGCGGATGTTAGTACGATCAATCCTTTTATTTTTGTGGATCAAAACCGGGGACAGGAAATTCATTTGATGGGTTTCACACC
>JBDKTZ010000409.1:0-2588 GCA_039679975.1 Prolixibacteraceae bacterium | reverse complement strand
ATAGCGAAATTGAATGGGATGAGTACTATAAGCCATTCGGAAGCCGGAACGAATCTCCTATAAAGATCATCTTGTCGCTGAAATCATTACGGGCGGCATACTGGACATTACTCACCGGTCTGGTGCTGTATATGCTGACGAACATCCGGCGTCGCCAGCGCCCCATTCCCGTTCTTCCGCCAAAAGCCAATCTTTCGCTCGACTTCGTCCGAACCATCGGCCTCTTATATTTTCATCAAAAAAACCACCAGGACCTGGTCAAAAAAATATTTGTTTCGTTTTCCGAGTACATCCATTCCAAATACTTCATCTGCCACGAATTCACACCCTCGTTCTATCAGAAACTGGCGATGAAGTCGGGTGTCGGAGAACAGCTTATCACCCGCATTTTTACCCAGTATGAAGCGCTTTCAACAAGAGAGCGGGTGTATGAAGACGACTTGATCCGGTTCAACGGATTCATCGAACTTTTTTACAGGGAAAGCAGAAAAGCTTCCAAACAAGCTATACAGAAAAACTAAAATACTATGGAAGAAAATCAACTGTTTGAAACGCGAACCGATCTGTCGGGCCTGAGCGAGGCCGTAGCCAGGATAAAAGCAGAACTGGCCAAGGCCATTGTCGGGCAGGAGCAACTGATCGATTTACTGATCCTCGCGATACTGGCCAACGGGCATACGCTGATTGAAGGTGTTCCGGGAATTGCCAAAACGCTGGTGGCGAAACTTCTGGCTAAATCGATCAATGCGGGTTTTTCCCGCATTCAGTTCACTCCCGACCTGATGCCCTCAGATGTAGTGGGCACCTCTATCTATCATATGGGGAAAGCGGAATTCCAGTTTAAGAAGGGCCCGGTCTTTTCGAACCTGATCCTCATTGACGAGATCAACCGGGCTCCGGCCAAAACGCAGTCGGCCTTGTTTGAGGTCATGGAGGAACGCCAGGTGTCGGTCGACGGGGTCACTTATCCGTTACAGGCACCGTTCCTGATTTTCGCCACACAAAACCCGGTGGAGCATGAAGGAACCTACCGGCTCCCCGAAGCTCAGCTCGACCGGTTCCTGTTCAAGATCAATGTCGGATATCCTTCTCCGGAAGAAGAACAACAAATCCTCGATATTCACGATGTCAGGAAAGACAGGTTGCAAACTGACGACATTGTGCCCGTCATAGAGGCATCCGAACTCATTGCCTTTCAGAAGATAATTTTTGACGTGACCATTGATGCGAGCCTGAAAAATTATATCGCGCGAATTGTTTCCGCCACCCGGAACCACAGGGATATCTATCTGGGAGCTTCGCCAAGGGCGTCCATCCACATCATGAACGCCGCTAAAGCTGTTGCGGCTGTCAGCGGACGCGACTTCGTAACCCCGAGCGATATCAAGGAGATTATTAACCCGGTCCTCTGTCACCGGATTATCCTTTCACCCGAAAAAGAACTGGAGGGAATTCATCCGGAAGAAATCATTCAGATGCTGGTTCAAAACGTTGAAGTGCCCCGATAGCCAAACATGTTTAAGAATTTAAGGAACATCCGTTTTTCAAACCGGTTTTTCATCGGACTGCTTAGTGTGGTCATGCTGTTCATACTGAGTTATCCTTTTGCGTGGGTCTACTTCCCGGCGCAACTGGCCCTCCTTGTCCTGATTGCTGTGACCATCACCGACGCGGGCTGGCTTATTCTGAGCAGGCAGCGCATCGAAATCACGCGCAAAGTTCCTGCGCGCCTGTCGCTCGGCGATGACAATCCGGTTTCGCTAAGTCTGCTGAATACCTTTCCTTTCAAGGTCAGAGTCGAGGTAATCGAGGAATTGCCGGTCGAATTTCAAAAACGCGATTTCTCCGTTTTTCAGCCCATTGCCCCGGGAGAGGAAAAGATCGTCGATTACCTGCTGCGACCACTTACCCGCGGCGAGTACAGGTTTGGGCAAACGAATGTATTTGTATCCACTCGCCTGGGATTTATTAGTCGTGAAATTCATGCGAACAATGCCCAATCGGTGCCCGTGTTTCCGTCATTCATCAGCATGCACAGGTTTGAGCTGATGGGAATATCGGACCGGCTGGAAGAAATGGGTATTAAACGCACGCGCAGAATCGGACAGCATTCGGAATTCGATCAGGTCAGAGAATATGTCAGGGGCGATGACCCGCGAACGGTGAACTGGAAAGCGACTGCGAGAAAGAGTACGTTGATGGTGAATCAATACCAGGACCAGCGTTCACAGCAGGTCATTTCAGTGATCGACATGGGACGTGTCATGGAAATGCCTTTTGAAGGAATGTCGCTGCTGGATTATGCGATCAACGCCAGTCTGATCATCTCGAACATGGCTATGATTAAACACGACCGGGCCGGGCTGATCACCTTCTCCGATCAGGTTCACTCGCTGATCCCTGCCGAAAGGAAAGGCGGACACCTGCAACGGATCATGCAGGGATTGTATAACCAGCAGACCGATTTCAGGGAATCTTCGTATGAAAAACTTTACCTGACCATTGCCCAACGCGTCAAACAACGTTCGCTGTTAATCTTGTATACCAATTTCGAGGGACTTCCCTCTTTAGACCGGCAACTCCCGTTT
>JBDKTZ010000464.1:0-2286 GCA_039679975.1 Prolixibacteraceae bacterium | reverse complement strand
TTGCCGCCGACTTTGCGGTTTTTGCACCTTGATCAAGCTTGGCATGCACCGCTTCAACCACCACAATCGCATCGTCAACAACAATTCCGATTGCGAGGACCAGTGCAAACAACGTGAGCATATTGATGGTAAAACCGAAAATGTTCAGGAAGAAAAAGGTCCCTATAATTGCCACAGGCACTGAAATGGCAGGAATTAAGGTCGCCCTGAAGTTCTGCAGAAAGATGAACACGACGACGATCACCAGGAACAAGGCTTCCACCAACGTCATTGATACCCGTTCTATTGAACTGTCGAGGAATTCATTGGCGTCAGCTAAAATGGCGTAATCGATTCCTTCAGGGAATGTCTCAGACGCTTCAGCCAGTACTTTTTTTGCTTCGATAATCACATCGCGTGCATTCGATCCGGCGGTCTGGAAAATCGCGATGGAAATACCCGGCTTTCCCATAACGGCAGTAGAAACCGAATACGTCAGCGCTCCGAGTTCAACCCGGGCCACATCTTTGAGTCGGAGGATGTTTCCGTTTTGATCGGCTTTAATAATGATATTTTCAAATTCCTGGGGAGACGATAATTTACCTTTATATTTCAAAATATATTCAAACGACTGATCATTCAGTTCCCCAAAGCGACCCGGGGCCGCCTCAAGACTTTGCTCGTTAAGGGCAGCAATGATATCGGATGGAACCAGTTCATATGCTGCAAGGATATCCGGCTTCAGCCAGATCCGCATGGAATAATCTTTTGCTCCGAATACCATGGCTTCACCTACTCCGTTAATACGCTTAAGCTGCGGCAGAAGATTGATATTGGCATAATTCTGAACGAAGGTCTCATCGAAATGACCGTCGGCGCTGTACACGGAAGCAATCAAAAGGATACTGGCCTGACGTTTGGCTGTAATTACACCTGCACGGGTTACTTCGGAAGGCAAAATACTTTGAGCCCGGGCCACACGGTTCTGGACGTTAACAGCAGCCATGTCTGCATTTGTACCCTGTTTAAAATAGACTTCAATTGCTGCAGATCCGTTGTTGCTTGCCGACGAGGTCATATAGGTCATATTTTCCACCCCGTTGATTTGCTCTTCAAGAGGAATGATCACACTCTTTAAGACCGTTTCGGCATTGGCTCCCGTATAGTTTGCCGAAACACGGACTGTAGGAGGCGCAACATCCGGGTACTGCTCAATGGGCAGACTAAAGAGTCCAAGAATCCCCAATATGACAATGATGATGGAGATCACCGATGCCAGGATCGGTCTTTCTATAAATATTCTGAACATGATAATCTTGTTTTAATTGTTTGCCGGGGTGCCGTTATTTGCTGCAGGTAATTGAGGGGCTGCAAGTCGGGGTTTGATTGGTGTGTCATTGCGTAACCCGGTAATGCCTTCAATGACGATCTGATCTCCCGGTTTCAAACCGCCGGTTACTACATAAGAATCTTTCAGGTTGCCTGCGATGACCTCAATTTCCGTATTTTGTACTTTGTTTTCTGCACCCACAACATAGGCAAAATGCTTACCCTGCAATTCATAAACGGCTTTCTGCGGAATGATAATGGCGTCGTTCATATGCTGCGGCAGACGTATTTTTCCGCTGCTTCCGCTGCGCAGTGTGCTTGACGGATTAGGGAAAGTCGCGCGCAGGTTAACCGATCCCGTTTGGGTATCGATCAGTCCGCTCGCTGTTTCAATTCTTCCTCGTGTTTCGTAAACAGAGTTGTCGGCCAGGATCAAATTAACATCAGGCAAGCCGGCAAGCTTCTTCTGAAGCGTTGATCCTTCAAGCCCTTGCGTTAAATTGAGAAACTCCTTTTCGTTCATTGAAAAATAGGCGAACATCTTTGCTGTGTTCGAGATACTTGTCAGAGGTTGTACGCTTGCGCTGCTTACCAGACTTCCTACCCGGTAAGGAAAATTTCCAATGATGCCATCGGTGGGGCTGGTAATAACAGCATACTGCAAGTTGGCTTTGGCATTTGCCAGGTTTGCCTTCGCCTGGGCTAATTGTGCTTCTCTTGCCAGCAATGCGACTTCAGCCGATCTAAGATCAAATGTGCTGACGATTTCTTTTTCAACCAACGGTTTCGTCTTTTCAAGATTGATCTTTGCTGTCTCAATCTCAGCTTCGACCACTTTTACCTGGGCCTCGGCAGAACGAACGGTTGCCAGAACATCATTGGCATTGATCCGGAAAAGAACCTGTCCTTTTCTTACCATATCTCCTTCGTCAACCAGGATATCTTCAATATATCCGGCTATTTTGGCCCGGATTTCCA
>JBDKTZ010000187.1:0-6110 GCA_039679975.1 Prolixibacteraceae bacterium | reverse complement strand
AACCCGGTTACCAATCGCCCCTGTCCGCAACCGATTTCAAGTATATGACTTTTCGAATTGCAACCAAGCTTTTCGATCAGTCTCTTTGCTTCCAGTCCGGCAGTATGTATATAAAATGAGTTATCACGGAAGCCGGGCCCGTTAAACCTCAAGTGTTTAGCCGGTAGAACGCAACCTCTGTAAATAACAAATTCCTTTTTAGGAAACAATTTATGTTTTGCTTCTTTTAGATGATTAACTAAACTCATATAGCTGTGATTCAGATATCATGTCCGTCTATTGCGCACATTGTATTATAATACTATTTTCCTTGCATAAAATGCTTCCGCAAATATTGAGGCAGACTCCATGCCCCGAATACGAGACAAAGCACTGAAGGTGGCCTGATCGAACCAGTGTTTCGATTGTTGGGAAACAAAAGTTTCAAGCAAGATAGTATTGCGTCTTAAAACATATTTTTCGTCAAGAGGAACGTAAAAGTCAGGAATGCCTAAATCACCATCGTACTTAGGTATTTCATACTCGAGAATCAAATTGTTCCGCCAGGTATTCCAGGTTAGATCGCTGATCAGCCTGTGGTCCTGATGACGATCGTTACGATAGTGTGTAAAAATTAAATCAGGTATAATTTCTTTTTTTAGTTCCTCAAATAATTCTTTAATTTCTGATGCCTGATAGGGCAAAAAGCCATCGCGACCGCCATATACGGAAATCTTCTTATTCGGAACATCCGACAGAAATTTTTCTGCACTGTTTATCGCTTCCTGTTTCCTGATCTCCGTTGACGCAAAAACCACCCAGCTTACTTTATTCAACTCGTATTCTTCAAATATTTTCAGCAAAGTACCACCTGCCCCGATTTCGATATCATCACAATGCGCCCCCAAACAAAGAATGTTAATAGGCGCGCTGTTCTTTAATTTAAATGCCAACATAACTAAAAAATATTTTTCGCATCGTTGTTTTCTTTTTCATCTGACGTTCCATTTTGTTCCATACTTCCCAGGGTGCATTCCCTTGCGCATAAATATCATCTAAGTTCTTTTTATCCTTAAAGGTGTCCATACTGGCCCAAAAACCTTTATGTTCCCATGCAATGAGCTTATTTCTCTTTATCAACCTGTTGAATGGCTGATCGACCAGATCATCCCCATATTCCATCGAGTCAAATATCTCACTGCGAAAAATAAAGTAACCCGTATTAATATGGAGGCCTGAAGATCCTATATGACTGATTTTGTTGACAACGCCGTCATCTCCCCTCTGCACAATATGAAAGCTTTGTGTTGGCTGATAAGCCATAAAGGCAGCCGTCTTTTCCTTTTCCTTTTCAAACCACTCAATCATACCCGGAAGATGAAGATCAGTCAGACCGTCGCTGTAATTTGCAAGGAACATTTTTTCATCTTTCAGATACTCCCTGACCTTCATCAGGCGCATCCCGATAGTTGCATTCATCCCGGTATCGACAAAAGTGATTTTCCAATCTTCAATATCCGAATTGACAAGTTCAATATTCCGTCCGCCTTTGGCATAGACAAAATCGTTTGAGATCGTTTCATCATAATGCAGAAAATAATTTTTGATGACATCAGCTCTGTATCCAAGGCATAAAATAAAGTCCTTATGCCCGTAGGTGGCATAGTATTTCATAATATTCCAAAGAATAGGCCTGTAACCAATGGTAATCATTGGCTTAGGAATTTGATCCGAATAATCTCTCAGACGAATACCCTCGCCTCCACAAAATAAAACTACCTTCATATTTTATATTTATTAATTAGACTCTATAATCTTCAACTCAGGAACAGGAACCACAAATTTTCCTCCCCATTCATAAATGTACTGGTGCTGTTTGATAATTTCTTCTTGTAGATTCCATGGAAGAATAAAGACATAATCCGGTTTTGTTTCCCGTAATTTATCCGTCGTGAAAACCGGTATATGGGTGCCCGGCAGAAAATTTCCCTGCTTATGAGGACTTCGATCTACCGTATAATCCAAAAAGTCAGTTCTGATGCCGCAATAATTCAGTAATGTATTTCCTTTACCGGGGGCTCCGTAACCAACAATCTGTTTTCCCTCCCTTTTTGCATGAATCAAAAATTCAAGTATTTTCCGTTTGGTTTCCTTCACTTTTTCATTGAAATTCTCATAAAATCTCAAGCTGTCGAGACCAGCCGATTGTTCCTTATCAATCAGTTCCTTAACGTGGTCCTGAACCGGCTTTGTATGATCATCCAGGTGACAGCCGTAAATTCGCAGCGAACCTCCATGAGTCGGAATCTCTTCTACATCGAACAATTCAATTTCATACTTATTGAAAATCCGGCGTACCACTGAAAAAGAAAAATATGAAAAGTGCTCGTGATAGATCGTATCAAACTGATTTTCATCCACAAGACGTTGTAAATGAGGAAACTCCATTGTAATCACACCATTTGGCTTTAGAAACAACTTCATTCCATGAACAAAATCATTAATATCGGGAACATGCGCAAGAACGTTGTTCCCAATAATCAAGTCCGCCTTTCCATATGTGTCAGCCAGGTATCTTGCATTTTCGTAACCAAAAAACAAAATTTCTGTTCTGACGCCTTTTTCTTTTATCGCATATTGGGCTACCTGAGCGGAAGGATCAATGCCGAGCACAGGAATATCTTTCTCTATGAAATACTGAAGCAGATACCCGTCATTACTTGCGATTTCAGCAACAAGGCTTTTCTGATTAATCCCAAACCGGGGAATGATAAGATCAACATATCTCTTTGCATGTTGCAGCCAGAAATCGGAAAAAGAGGAATAATAGCCATAATCCCTGTAAATGACTTCCGGGGAAACACTTTCAGGAACCTGCACCAGTAAGCAGTTGTCGCAAATATATACCTTTAAAGGGAAATGAGGTTCCATTCGATGAATATCCTGGGGCCTGATCCGTTCTTCGCAAAGGGGCTGCATTCCTAAATCAACGACCAGATGCGTCAATGGCTTCATACAAAAATTACATGTAAGCGAAACATTGGGGAGTGTCATACGTGAGAATGAATTATTCGTGAAAAATTAAGAACAAATACGTTCAAATTACGGAAAGACTATCGTTCATTGAACTACATCGAGCTCAATCACTTTTTAAGGACGAAGTCAACTGGTTTATTAACCCGAATTTTATTCAAAGATCCTTTTTAATCAGTGATTAAACAATGGGTAATTTCACCTAAAATAATTCTAAATATTGAACTTAAGATTACTACATATTCACCCATACAGAACCAGATAATAAAAAGTCGTAAAAACCCTTATAGTACATCATATTCTTTGTTCTCGTTTTCTCCTGATTCAAATGAGCGTTTAAAATCCCTTTGAAAAAGTTGCCGGACGTGCCGGTGAAGCCGTATCATTGGCGGTGGGTATGGCAAAGATCTTTTTATCCGTCCCCGGGATGAATGGACTGATGTTGTATCGCGCTATTTGTCCTTCATGATCGAAGGGGAATATTGCAAGTTCTCATCAACACCTGTTGACGATCGTTATCGTAACCTGTGCATTGACTATTCTTTCGGATTCGATTCCTTAACGGATTAAAGCCTGGCGAAACAAAACTGCCGGAATCTGATTTTAAAATGTCAATTTATACCAGCAAATCCTTTCCCCAGCCTAATTTAATCAATTCTATTTTTGCAGGATCTGCGGTACCGAGATGATGCCGGGTATCGGCAATTTCAATATGTTTTGCAGGAGGATTCAATGGCCGGTCCTCTTTAAAATAATCATTACGCTTGGCCTGAATAATTCTCAGCCCGACCGAATCAACAGCCACCGGATCAAATCCAATCAGTAACCCTTTATAGCTCCAGACATAATCGGCGCTGAAAGAATGCGGCCCAACACTACTGAACTGGGGAGTAAACATCACCAATATATTTAACCGGGTCTTCCCTTTTACGTTGGGTAAATTCCAAACAGAGGCCAGATCGGCACACGAATCAGGATGAAGGTCAGACGGTTTTTCGGCAAACATGATGTAATTCTTAATCAGTGTTCCTACGCCCGACCAGGCATGAGTCCGCATGGGCCGGGTATTGATCAGTGCAGTAGCATTTTGGAACACAGGATCGCGTCTGATGCCGCGATCGTTGATGGAGATGTTCTCTGAAGCAACACCAGTACCGATCAGCTCTTCCTTAATGGCTGTCTCAAGTTCAGGAGGCGTTGGCAGGGTTTGCCAGACATTTGTTTTTATCCCAACAATATCGGAAGGTTGAATAATCTTTTTCCAGGCAGCAGAAGAGTCTTTCTCTTCAACCAACGCGCATAATCCCTTATTAAGCATTTCCTTTACTAAAGCCGGATCCGGCTTTACCCCATAATCAGGGAGCCTTTCATCTCTGATCAAAACGACCCTTGATTTTGAAGAAGCTGAGTTACCCCAGGCGTTACCGCTGTTTAAAAACAACGTACTTCCAACTGTAAATGCTGTCGTATTGATCAGCATTTCACGACGGGTGATCTTTTTTTCTGTCATGGCTGTATTGTTTTATGGTTAGAGATCTTTCAATTTGAGATACAAAGCTTGCGTCTTACAGAGTCCAGAAGTTGAACAGCTTCTTCTTTGCTTTGAGCATTAAATACAGAAGCGAAAAGCCTTCCCTGAAGAGTGGCTGTATGCCATGTGTCACCTTTAAGCCTCACAGCATCTGCCGCTTTTAATTCAGGTGAAAACTCACTGATAAACTGATCATATGCAGCCTGCGCTGCCTTTTCATCCGGGTATTGAATTAACAGTAAATACGACCTTTTGTCGGCTGGTCCGTATTTGGCAATTATTCCGTCTGTCCGGTCATTCACATCCAGAATATTATAGTTGGCAATGAAATAATACGAGTTCAGCCAGATATAATGATGAAAATAACAATACCCCTCAGGAACAAGATCCTGTTCCGGCAGAAGATCAAGGACTGCCGGGACATTGTCTTCTTTTGGAATGACGTTGTCAATAAAAGCAGCTATCTTTCTAATTGCAGCAAGACTTTTTTCGGTATTCTTATGAGTAGAAAGAGAAACAAAATAATGTCCTTTCCAGAATATCAATGATCCTTCTATTTGTTGCGAACCCTGTCCGAATTCATGCTGATTTTTTTCCCGCATGTTGGTAAAAACGCCAAAGGCATCACGTACTCCCTTCATATCGAAAATTTCGACTACAATATCCATTTCATTCTGACACACATAGCGACGGCTTATGACCGTGTTAAATCCATATGATAAGTAAAGTTCGGCAGCTCCATCGATGTAATCATACAGATTTTCATGATTAAAATACTGGTCGCTTTCCGTGGACCATTCATTACTTTGCAACGGTAAAAAAGTAGATAAATCGGCAGCATTCATAGAAATAAAATGGGTTAACAAGATCATGAATACCATTAATCGGGACATAACGAAGTTCCTTAGGCTTGAGAAGAGAAAGGTAGGGATTTAGATGAAAATAATCAAGAGCAAATGTTGAAAATAATCTGACATTATTTTCTGAGGCTGTATCGGGGTAACCAACGCATTTATCTTCGGCGGAGGAGTCATTGCCCTGATCGGTGTCCTTTCATTGATGACGCCGGTTGTCATGGAACTTGAAAGAAAAGAAATTTAAATATACCTTTGAAGTCGGACATCATTACCCTTGTCATCAGACATCATTGCCCTTGGAAAACCTGGACTTTGTCATATTATCAGGAATAAGAAACGGGGAGGGAAAAGCATTTGATCTCCTTTTCGAGCAGTATTATTCCAATCTGTGCCATTATGCGGCATCAGTTGTACATGATCACGATGTTGCTGAAGACATGGTACAGGAGCTGTTTGCAGAACTCTGGGTAAACCATAAACAAATAACGATCAGATCATCCCTCTATTCCTACCTGCTCAGATCAACCCGCAATGCCTGTCTGGATCATCTGAAACACCTGAAAATCAGGGAAAAATTCCAATATGAAGCAAAAACGGAGCTATCTGAAGCGGTTGATGACAATCCGGAACTGGCAGAAATCCTTCATAAAATGGATGAAAGTATCGGGCAACTCCCGGAGCAATGTAAACGGATTTTTAAACTGAGCCGT
>JBDKTZ010000607.1:0-2302 GCA_039679975.1 Prolixibacteraceae bacterium | reverse complement strand
TTTCCACGTAAAAGCAGAAGGTGAGCGAATTTAAAGCCATACTGACCCGTTACTGGGGGTATTCGTCGTTCCGACCCTTGCAGGAAGAGATCATCCATTCTCTTGCTTCAGGAAAAGATACGCTTGGACTAATGCCTACAGGAGGCGGTAAATCAATTACCTTTCAGATTTTTTCCATGTCCCGGCCGGGAATTTGCCTGGTTGTAACACCTTTGATCTCGTTAATGAAAGATCAGGTTGAAAATCTGCAAAAAAAAGGGATCAGGGCACTGTCTATCCATTCGGGAATGACTATACAGGAAGTCCGGCTTACCTTCGACAGTGCAGCTTGGGGTGATTATAAATTTCTGTACATATCGCCGGAAAGAATTGCCACAGAGCGTTTTCGGGAACGACTTCCACTGATGAATGTTAATCTGATTGTGGTTGACGAAGCCCATTGTATTTCGCAATGGGGTTATGATTTCCGTCCATCGTATCTTCGAATTCGTGATTTACGGGACCTGTTACCGGGCGTGCCCGTACTTGCTCTAACGGCCACTGCGACACCTGGTGTGGCTAAAGACATCCAGAAACAATTAGCATTTGCCAAAGAAAACATTCTACGAACAAGCTTCTTCCGAAGTAATCTCAGTTACATTGTCCGCGAACGGGAAGATAAAATGCAATATTTGCTGCAATCGGTCAGGAAGGCGGATGGAAGCGGTATCGTGTACGTCAGATCAAGAAAAGCAACGCATGAGGTAACTGATTTTTTGAAGAAAAATAAGATTTCATCTGACTATTATCACGCCGGTTTACCGGCTGCTGAAAGAAGTCGCAAACAGGAAGACTGGAAGGAGAACCGGACCAGGATTATTGTGGCTACCAATGCTTTTGGGATGGGAATCGATAAGCCTGATGTGCAGTTCGTGATCCATATAGGACCGCCCGATTCGCCTGAAGCATATTTTCAGGAGGCCGGAAGAGCCGGGCGTGACGGGAAAAAAGCTTATGCTGTTCTCATTTCAGCACGCTCTGACCAGCTTGCATTGAAAAAACGGCTTGAAAAAGCTTTTCCGCCGATCGATATGATTAAACGTGTTTATCTGTCGCTTTGTAATTATTTTCAACTTGCCGTGGGATTTGGAAAAGACCAGATCCTCGACTTTAATATCGCCGATTTTGCCGGTTCCTTTAATCTTTCAATCAATACGACCTTAAACAGCCTGAAAATACTGCAAAGAGAAGGATATCTCGAACTGACCGAAGAACTGGATAATCCTTCACGCCTGTATTTTATTATAGGCAGAGACGATCTGTATCGTTTTCAGGTGGCAAACGCGAGCTTCGACGGGTTTATTAAACTGCTTCTCCGGTCTTATTCGGGATTGTTTACCAATTATGTGGGGATTGATGAAGACCTGCTTGCCAAAAGAGCCGGTATTCCGGTCGAAACAATCTACCGGTTTTTGAATCTTTTGAATACGAACAAAGTTGTTCATTATATTCCTCGGAAAAAGACGCCGTTTGTCATTTTTACCAAAGAACGGCTTAACATGGATCGTGTAAAGATATCCAAAGAGAATTATAGCGACCGGAAAAAGGATTTTCAGAAACGCATCGAGGCCATGACGTACTACATGACCGAAAAACTGAAATGCCGGAGCCGTCTTTTATTGGAATATTTTGGAGAGACCGGGTCCGTTCGTTGTGGAAAATGTGATATCTGTCTGGCACAAAATGAACTGGGTCTCAGTCAGCTTGAATTTGATCAGATTAGCGATATGCTTGAACACTATCTTCAGGAACCATGCTTATTCGAAGAACTTATTTTCAGGATCGACCGTAATGAAGACGAAATCATTCAGGTGGTACGTTGGTTGATCGACAACGGAAAAATCATTCACCGTATCGATAACAGGCTGGAATGGAAGAAGGAGAGCCTTTAGCTTTTTCCGGCACCTTTTTCCGGTCTCCGCTATACTCCATGCGCTGTGCTCTGTGCTATTTTACCCTGTGGCTCTCTCCCGGTCCCGGTTTTCAGTTCCGGGAAATTCTTGTTACTTTTGCAGGATAATTTTCAATTATGACTGATGAACAATTAAATCCGGTTGTATATTCGAAGAATGTGATTGAGTTTGTAAAAGTGGCCAATGAATATTGTAAATTTATTGAATCGGCAGGAAGCGAAGATGTACGTGCCGTGTTGGGGAAAGCTCAAAAATTACTTCCGTTGATTTATCTGAAAGCAAGCGTCCTTCCTGAATTTGAAAGTTCAGAAGAACAAATGCTTGAGAAATACGTCACCGAGGTGGACTAC
>JBDKTZ010000280.1:0-13806 GCA_039679975.1 Prolixibacteraceae bacterium | reverse complement strand
TCGTAAAACCGCCGCTAACCTGGCTGACCGCATGAGGTTCGAACGGCGACAGGGTACCAGGCAGATCTTCAATGCTCCAGTCATGCGGCAAGTCAATGACCCGCCAGGCTGAATCGTCGAAATCCGTGACTTCCGCCCCTTGTGCTCCTCCTCTATGGAAACGCCAGTCCGTTTCAAACTGTATTTCAACCGACAGGTTTTCTTTTAGCATTCGATTTCCGGACATGTTTTTGTTTGTCTGGCTCCAACCTGATATCGCCAATAGGACAATGACAACCAACAAGCTAATGCTCTTATTAAAACGGGTCATGTGTACCACAAAAAAAAGCTTTGTCATTCTATCCCAATATTTGCGGGTTCATTCAATGGTTTTCCCCAAAAATTCACGTCTCCTCCATCATCCCTGTTTCCAGCGGGACCACGGCTGACTCCGGATGGCAAGACTAGTAAAACTTCCCGGCTGCTGTTTATATTTTTGCCGGTTCCCTTACATGCCGAATTTTCGAACAATTTAAACAGCTCCAGATTTTTCAGTTGAGCAGGATCGGTCAATCTGTAGTTATGTGGTTGCGGCATCACCATTCCAGGCTCTTTGCCATAAATACCTTTTGGATCCAATCTTTTGGACACCGGTTTATTATCAAGCCGCCACCATAGGTTATTCGAATATGCCGAATGGGTACCTGTTCCTTCAACGGGCTCTTCTTTTGAAATAAAGATATTATTGGAAAACTCAAAGCCGTTCGGATCGGAAGCTTGCCCGGAGCCATCAGTAGCATATTTCACAGCGCTTCCCAGTTCGTTGATTATAATATTATTATAAATCTTGCAATTCCGCAGCAGATCTTTTCCCGGTTCTGCTGTCCATATGTAGATGCCTGCTTTTTCATTCCCTTCCCCGTCATTGTAACTAATATTGAACCGGATCAGGTTATTTTCCCAAACTGACGTACCGGCGTACTGGAATAAACCATATCCGGCTCCGTTATTGTCGTACGAATAGTTGTACTGGACTATCGAATTGGTCACTCCTCCGTCAAGGTCGAAACCGCCGCCGTCGGAAGCGCCCCGGGACGATTCGTTGTTATAAGCAATGCAATACCGGATGGTTATACGATTCGCGTCATGAGCCCAGATTCCGACCGGACCGTTTCCCTGGCGTGGCATGTCCCAACCATTGTTTGCCGCCGAACAATACTCGACGACCGCGCTGTCCGTACTGCTGACAATGATACCGCTTCCGCTGTGATTTTCAAGTATTTCAGGATTACCTGCATTATCATTTGTTGTGCAATAACCGATATAAATATTTTTCACGGGATATCCCGGACTATTGCTGTTTTCATCCCGCCCTGTTCTGATTCCGGTGCTGCCGTTATTCGATGCATCCACCCGGATGACCCGGACCTTTTCAGAATTGAGGATTTCCACCCCATCTTTTTGATAGCCTGAAACCTCAAGAGAATCGAGAATAATGTTTCGACAGTTTCTGACGATCAGTCCAGAAGTCGTGTTCCCTTGTTTTCTTCCCGCACCTTTCAGACTTAACCGGTTCACCTTCACGCGGGCGCTTCCTTCGAGAAGAAACCCGTATTCGTTTCCGCTCCGGATCTCCGGATTGGCAAATAAAGGATTTCCATAGGCCGATATTTCTAACGGATCTGATGCACTTCCCGAGTCATTTTGATCGAAGCGGATCGACCCCAGCCAGGTTTGTCCCCTCTTAAAGAAAATTTTACTCCCGGGAGCAAAATCCGTGGAATTAACCTTGTCAAGTGTTTGCCAGGCTTTCGTCGCAATCTGTCCGGAATTCAAATCGTTGCCGTTTTCGGCATCAATATAAAAAGTATTCGCCGGTTCGTCCTGAAACAGGGAGCACGCTGCGCAACCGGCAAGGATCAAAAAAAATACTGTTTTCTCTGTCATGATCTTATTTTTGCATGATTGAATCCAGTTCTATCCGTCATTGTATTTAAATCGTTGGTCTTGCCAGGAGAAATGGAGAAGGAATCTGTTTCAGATCGAGATTGCTTCTCCGGTGGTTGCCGGAGAAGCAATGACTAAATGTTCCTTCTGCCAGGACGCGCTGGTGATTCGCGATGAAAAATACCGGCTAAAACCCGTTATTTTGTTCCAACTGAGGAACTCCGTCTTTTGTGCTTAATTCAATTTCTTTACTGTCAATAGGTTGATATTCGTTTTTATTTTCGACGAAGTGTACTCCGGACAGATGATTCACACGGGTGCCTTCAACGGTCAGATAGGTATTGATCGTTTCAGCCGCAATTCCCCAACGGACCAGATCAAAAAACCGGTGACCTTCCATAGCGAGTTCCAGCCTGCGTTCCCAGCGGACTGCCCGGCGGGCATATTCTTTATCCGGAAATGAAGGATATTCCCTGATCAGGTAATTGGCTGCATTTACGGTACTATCCTGATAATATCCCCCCGGATGAAGTTCCTTCTTGTATATTTTGACCATTCCTGCCGGATTGGCAGCGCGTCCGCGCACTTCATTGACATATTCCCGTGCCTTGTCCAGCGATCCGATTTCCACCTCGCATTCTGCAGCCCAAAGCAACACATCGGCATAACGGATAAAAGAATAGTTGTTGGCGTTCAGTCCCATTAACCACCACATATGATCCTCACGATTATATTTGTTGGTATTTTCTTTACGGTACCATCTTTTCTTCGAGTTATAAATGCCAAAATCGCTGACCCAACCTCTCCAGGCCTGGCCGGCGTGAATTCCCCAATCCAGGTACGGAAGACCAGCCCTGCCTAAGGTATGGTCGATCCTGGGATCAAGCGTACCCTGATACGGAACGAAATCAGAGGCTGTGTCGTCCGTAGGCAGTCCGTTTTCGTTATAGGAATCAAATAACGGTAAGCCGGTGAGCGGATCGGTACGAAAAGCGTTGGCCAGGTTGTAACTTCCTTTGAACAAAGTACCGCCCCAGCTTGGACCTCCGGCATCCCAGCCCATGAAGTCATATTCTCCGATATTACCCTCGTACCCGTAATCCCAGGTACTTCTTGCAGGATCATTCACGGAAAAATTGACGATGAACAGATCCTCACTGGTAACCCGGTTGACCTCGTTAAAGTTATCATAAAACTTTGGCGTCAGGGACCTGCCGCTATTGGCAATAATATCATCCAGAATCGGTTTTGCTGCCGTATAATCGTTTTGAAAAAGGTGGGCTTTCGCCAGTAAAGCTGCAGCCGACCATTTGGTAACCCGGGCGATCTCTTCCTGAACTTCAGGCAGATTTTCATAAGCAAATTGCAGGTCTGCCTCAATAAGCGGCCAGATGTCTTCCTTATTCGATACCCGGAAATCGGTGACCGTTTCAGCAATGAAAGGGAACTTGTTGAATATTTTTTTTCCTTCGAAATGAAAATGCGCTCTCAGGAAACGTGCTTCTGCCTCGAGCGCCTTCACGTCTCCATCGCTCAAACCATCGGCATTCCTGACAGTCCTGATCACAGCGTTACAGCGCGAAATACCTTTGAAAACAGACTGCCATTTATCCTGCGGACCAATTGTAGAGGATCCCTGGACAGCTGTTAAGGTATACTCTTCAATCTCATTCATTAAGTTACTGGCGTCACCGGCACGTTCCCCGACATAGGCGTCATCGGAAGGAATATCACCATACATCCAGTTACTCGGTGCTACTGACCACCAGCGTCCATGGCCTCTTAATTCGGCGTAGGCGCTGACCAACAGCTCCTTTACACCCTTTTCACTGGCTATGGTCATCTCATTCAATTTGCCCTGTGGCTGGACATCCAGAAAATCTTCACCGCATTGTGAAAATATTCCGATTAAACTTGTTAATAAAAAAGCTTTTATTGCGTTCATCTGTTTATTTTTTTCAATAATAATTGACTGTAATTGCATACCGTCTGTTTATAGGGAGGTGATCAGAGCGTGATATTGATCCCAATGGACCAGGACTTCGCCAGCGGATAGGTATTACCCATATCGAAGCCGATAAAGTTTACATTTCCTGAACCTCTTTCACCCGCATGTTCCACCTCTCCGCCAACCGACGGATCAATTCCTGAATAATTGGTAATCACGAACAGATTACTTCCCTGCACGAACAGCCGCAGATCACTGAACCCGCGAATCTTCTTAAACGTATATCCCAGTTGTAAGTTACTCAGTCTTAGGTAGGAACCTTTCTCCACATAAAAATCAGACATCCGGTCGTCAAGGAACGGATTATCGACCGTCATTAACGGCAATGGTCCGGTTGAATTGCCGTTGAAACCATAGGTATGGGTCAGAACTTCCGTGTTGTAACTTCCGCTTCTGGTAGTCAGGAGCGTGTACCGTTTCAGATAATTAAAGATCTTGTTACCGTAAACACCTTCAAAAAACAACCCCAGATCAACGTTTTTGTACGATGCGTTCAGCGTAATTCCATAGTTGAAATCGGGATGCGGGCTACCCAGGATGGTCTGATCGTCGGCATCTACGACACCGTCAGGTTCATTAACCAGCTTGCCGTTTTCATCACGTCCGGCAATATCCCTGAACTTAAAGTGTCCGACAGCTTCGACCGGATTGGCATGATTATCGATCCCGACTTTATCAAGGGCATGTTTTTTTGCATCATTCTCATCCTGATAAATTCCCTCCAGTACCCAGCCATAGAACGTGCCTACCGGATGCCCGACGTAATGCCTGTTCGCTTCTTCAACCGTGTTTTCGGCGGGACGGGTTCCATAGACAAAGTCTTCACCTTCAGCAATATATTTTATTTTATTTTTGTATGCGCCGATATTCAGATTGACCGAGTATTTAAAATCTCTCATCTGATCACTGTTGTAAGTCATATTCAGTTCAAATCCCCTGTTTTCAAAATTCATGATATTCTGATAAGGGTCTGATCCGTCACCTCTCATTGATGATTGACGCACCGGGTACAGCAAATCTTTTGTATTTTTTATATAATAATCAAACTCAGAGCGCACCCGTCCGTTAAAAAGAGAAAAGTCAGCGCCGACATCGAAGGTTTCATTTAATTCCCAGCGAAGATCAGGATTCCCAACTGCACTTAGTCCCAATCCGCGAATGGTGATATTGGGATCAGCATTAAATGAATACCTGTTGGATGAACCCGGCTCATACAGATCGATGGCCCTGCCTGAAGGTATTCCGTCGTTCCCTGATTGTCCCCAACTGACCCGCAATTTTAAATAAGAGAGAATACCGCCAAAGCGATCCTTGACAAAAGGCTCTTCGGTAGCTACCCATCCGGCGCTAACAGCAGGGAACATCGCCCATCGGTTGTTCTCTCCGAACTTGGACGATCCGTCACGCCGTAATACCGCAGAAATCAAATATTTATCCAGATACGAGTAGTTCAGGTTGCCGAAATAAGACACTAACGCGAATTTGTCGCCGGTTCCGGATATGGATGGATTTTCGCCCAGGGAAGGATACCGGTAATCCGGGCTTTCGGAAAACAGATTTGAACTTTGGGCGCCGAGATTAGTATGATCGTATTTCAATGCTTCCATAGCAATAAAGGCATCCAGGTGGTGGTCATCCCACTTTGCGCGATAGGCTATTTTATTCAGTACCTGGTACTGGATTGTCCGGTATCGGTATTCATAGATACTGTTCTTGTCCTGTCCAAACATGTCTTCCGGACTGGGTACCAATAAATACTGTGTGTAGGTTTCGCCATAATCGATCGATAATTTCCCGGAGATTGTCAGGTTCCGGACTGGTTCCACATCAGCAAAGATCGATCCGAGTATTTTTGTATCGAGGTTTTTGGAGTTATGCGATGCACGGTCGGCAGCCTTAACGGCATTCACACCATCCAGCCGGTCTTCGTCAGGATAGGCTTCAGAAAAACCGAATCCGGTGTAATGCCCCCCTAAGTCATAAACCGGCAGTATCTCCGGAGTTGTTAACAGATCACGGATCGAATATCCTGCTCCGTCGGTGCTGGAATATATAAAGGTGAGATTTTCACCGACATTGATCCACTTCGCCGGTTTAAACGCAGTGTTAATACCCATGCTGTAGCGGGTAAAATCAGAAGCATTGATCACCCCTTTATCATCCAGGTAACCCAATGAAAATGAATAAACTGCACCATCCGAAGAACCATTGACACGGATCGAATGGTCTTGGGTCATACCCACCCGGGTACCCTTCTTAAACCAATCGGTACCTTCCTTATTTGCCTGAATAAAACGGTAATCCTTGTGATCAAAATCGTACAATTCAAGACTTGGTTCAATCCCTCCGGCAATCGCGTTGGCCGTCAGCAGCCAATCAGGCAGTACAGGAGTGGCTCCGTTCCCGTATAACGGATGTTGAAGCGCTCGTCCCGAATTTCCCTTCCTTTCCCAAACAATATTGGCAACTTCCTGGGGCGAAGTCGTCTCGAACGGTTTTTGAATGTATTTGACATCCGTCCGTCCGTTATAACTTATTTTCAGTTTTTCCCCCTTTTTACCCGTTTTCGTTGTTACGATTATGACACCGTTTGATCCTCTCGATCCGTATAAAGCCGAAGCAGATGCGTCTTTTAAAACGGATATGGACTCAATGTCATTGGGATTGATGTGATCAATGCCGTCTTTTGTCTGGATCCCGTCAATCACATAAAGCGGTTCATTGTTTTCGAGCGATCCCCATCCTCGAATTCGGGCCCGTTGTTTTCCTCCCGGCTCTCCGGTTTCAATAATATTCACGCCGGCAACTTTTCCCCGCAAGGCTTCGATCGCGTTCGTTACCGGACGCGATACGATCTCTTCTGCCGAAACAGCAGCCACCGCTCCTGTGTAAGTCGCCTTTCGCTGGGTACTGTATCCTACGGCTACCACTTCTTCAAGCCCGATAGTCTCTTCAGACATCACCACATGAACACTTGTTTTTCCCAATACCGGAATTTCCTGGCTCTTCATCCCAACAAAAGAAAAAACCAATATGGCGTCGCCAGGAACATTGGAAAGCAAATAACTTCCGTCAGCATCTGTAATTGTTCCCTGGCTGGTATTTTTTATAACGACCGATACTCCGGGAAGCGAAACTCCGGACGAATCGGTCACCTTACCGGACACCTTTAAAAATTGCTGGAATGCCTCTCTCGGGGCCTCGCCTTTTTCATCCTGATAAAGAATGATCACCCGGTCTTTAATGGAATACCTAATATTGGTTTCCTTAAAAATTTGATCAAGAATGGCAGTAACCGGCTCATTCTCATAAAGAACAGAAACCTTCCTGTTCAAATCGAGATATTCGGAGCTAAACGCGAACCGGAATTCGCTTTGATCTTCAATGGCTCCCAATATCTGTTTCAGCGTGACATTCTTGTAATCCAGGCTCAGTTTTGAATTTTGGCTGAAAACGCTCGCTTGCGCCGAGAACAGGCTCAATAAGAGAATGAACAATGTTAGCTTCGTCATAATAAAAATTTTTCTCATCTGATACCAGATGCCAGGGACATACTGTCCCCTTGTTTTACAATCTTTTTTCATAAATTTGTACAGTTATTTGATTAACAATACTCTTCATGGTCATTAATCGTTTCCGGCACCCGGCAAAAGCCAAATAGGTTTGGCTTTGCTCTTGTTGAACCGGAACGATCTTGCCAGGATGAGTTTTTAACAGGAAGGTGTTGGCTCACTTTCCTGTTTTTTTTACCGATTCTTTTCCAAATAAATAATTTCTCCTTTCTGGTGCGCGCTTGCCGGCGTAATAGCCAACAGCATATCCATGACATCATTAAAATTTTCATTGCGGATCGAAAAGGTTACCTTATAATCTTCCAGTCCCTTTTCCACAATAATTTGCTGATTGTATCTTTTCTGCAGTTTGACCACCGCATCTTTCAGCGGTTGGTCATAAATATGGATTATTCCATCCCGCCAGGAAGTGTATTTTGCTGTCACGACTTCCTTTATTTTAAATCGATTGTCTTCCTTATTGTACACCATCATCTCATTCGGTCGAAGACGGGCAAATGGTTTATTGCTGTTTGCGGAGGTCAGTTCAACGGAACCTTCGACAAGGACAACATTCATTTCGCGGCTATCCGGGTAAGTTTCGGCTGTAAATTTAGTACCTAAAACATTGACATTTATCTGATCACACGAAACAACAAAAGGAAGATCTTTATTCCTGGTAACATCGAAATAAGCCTGGCCGCTTAATTCGACATCCCTGTTCGTGATCCCGAACCAATTGTTATATTTCAGGCTTGAACCGGAATTGAGCCAGACCACTGTACTGTCGGGCAGCAACGCTTTTGAGATCTGTCCGTTTTCTGCCATGATAGTATTGCAGAACACTGTATCCGCCCCCCTTTTCCCGAGAAAATGCAGGGATACACTCCCGATGGCGACCAGCAGCAGGAAAATGGCTGCATACCGGTATAAATCCTGTAACTTCTTTATTTTTCCGGCACTTTCATTCAGCAGTTTTGTCTTAAACTTATCCAGTTCAAGTAAGGTATATACAGACGTGCTTTGGTCGTTAAAATCCGATTTCCAATGACTCTTAACTTCCTTAAAGGCAGTGCGGTTTCCTTCTTTTTCCAGCCACGAGATGAGACTGATCATTTCTTCCCGGGATGCCCTTCCTTCCAAATACCTCCTGATTTTTGTTTCCATTCGCCTTGATTTAAATTTGTTTTTTAGTGGCCGCACAGAACTCCATGTTGCTGAAAATTATCATCATTTCAAACAGGAGTACAACGAATTTTAAAAAACCCTACCAGCCGGGGGAAAAAAAATTTCGCGATGCTGTCCGACGCGTATTGGTTCCTCTTTATAAATCGTTCTTCATTACTCCTGGAAAATTCATAAAAACAGGAAGCAGCATGACGAGGGTCACACTAACGTTGATGAGGGTGTCTTGCGAATGTCGGTCCCAGACAGGATATGGATACCGGCATGGGAACTGGTCGTATGTCATTAGGCTTCCGTATACAGGAACTGTACTCCTGTTTATAAAACAGGAGAAATAACTAGTGGGAATGAAGCAAATACCAGATCATTAATGAAAGCGGGGTAAACTGCTTTTCCAATTTCAGTTTTAATTCGAGTTTTGCTTCGCGAAGATGTTTTTCCACCGTCTTTACGGAAATTCCCAGTTCCCTGGATATTTCTTTTTGCTTGATTCTTTGGATTTTACTCTTTATGAAAATTTCTCTTTTCCGTTCGGGCAACTCTTCAATCGCATTTTTAAGCGCCTCAATCAATCGTTCTTCAAGCGACATCTCTTTCTCTTCATTCAGATCGATCTGATACAAATATTGTAATTCGTTTGGAGTCACGCCATCCTTCATTGAATCGAAAGTATACCTGGAATGTTCTTTCAGGTAATTCAGGCACCTGTTGCGGAGCGAAACGAAAAGCAGACTTTCGACCGATTTACACAAATCAATATGCTGCCGGTTTTTCCAAAGACTATAGAAGCATTCCTGAACGATATCTTCCGCATCAGCTCTATTTTTCACAAATAATTGACAGTACCCCATCAGCCGGGGATGTGTTTGCCTGAACAAATCCGAAAAGAAATTGACATCGCCTTCCGCTAATCGATGGTTCAATCGTTCAGTCATAATGAATTGAATCTTCTTCTGCAAAGAACTTAAATAAAATATAATTCTCAAAAAAAACCGGCCTGCCCTAAAACCTAAAATGATGATAATACAGGTGTCCTCTTCTCAATTATTTCTTAACCTGATTTTCTTTCAAGATCAGATCGAGAGAAGCCTAAATATATAAACTAACTCATAATACAGAACAAAAAATTTCCTTTCAATCCCAAAGATTTGTAATTTTAGCATAACCTTGTGCTAACAATATTCAGTATGAAACGATCTTTTATCAACTTCCGTTTGCCATGTATTTTTTTGATGCTTTTCCTCATCGCAAGTTTATTTTCCTGTGACAGAAAAACAAATCCTGTTTTTCTGCTGGATGAAGACTTCTCAAAGCAAGTGAGCGGTCCCCTCATAGCGGACCTGGGAGCCTATACGGAATTCCACTATATGTCTGAAGCCAGACCCAGATCGAACTGGGTCGTTTCAACCTTCAGATATAATCTTCCGCCATCGTGGGAGGTCAGAGAAAAAGACGGCAAGAAAATCATGGTCCAGACCAAAATCAATCATAATGAACACTGGCATCCAATGATCATCACGGGATCTCAGTTTTGGAGCGATTATACGATTGAGGCTGAATTCAGGCCTGATAATATGCGGACCAGGAACGGGATTGTTTTCCGTTATCTGAATGACCGGTGCTATTATTTTCTGGGAATCGATGAAGAGGCCATCGCCCTGATTAAAGTAAACCACGAAACCGGATTCAGACAACCCAATGAAACCATCCTTTCGAAAACCTCCTACCAGCTTTTTTCAGATGAACCTATAAAAATTAAGGTTTCAGCCGAAGATTCCGTGCTGACTGTTTACATGCCTGATGAACAGATCTGGACAATTCATGACAGTACATTTATGAAAGGTAAAATCGGACTTTTGGCGGACGGGCCTTCTGAATTTTATTCGGTAAAAGTAACCACCGGTAAACCTGCCATGCAAGAGATTAAACGGCAGGAAGAGGCTTTTGTACGGGAAGAGGACAGTCTTGCATCCCTTAATCCGGCGATGGCTGTCTATAAAAAAATCTACCTGGGTGAGTTTGGTGCAGGACGTAATATCCGGTTTGGCGATCTTGACGGCGACGGAGAAACAGACATCCTGCTGGGGCAGGTTGTGCATCATGGTCCAAAAGACAGAAACAGTGAACTGAGTTGTCTCACGGCAATGACCCTGGACGGACAAATACTTTGGCAGGCAGGAAAACAGGACCCGTGGAAAGCCATGCTGACGAGTGATGTGGCCTTTCAGATCCACGATATTAATCAGGATGGCAAAAATGAAGTTATCTATAGCATGAATCAGGAGATCATCCTTGCAGAAGGCGCTACCGGTAAAATCCTCAAAAAAGTCCCTACCCCGCTTACCCCCAACGGAGCTCCTCTAGAATCAGGACATAACAGCTTTCCGCATATTCTGGGAGATTGCATTTACTTCCTTGATTTGCAGGGAAAAGGATTTGACAGCGATTTTATCATAAAGGATCGCTATCAGTATCTGTGGGCTTATGATTCTAACCTTAAACCGTTATGGAATAATAAATGCCGTACCGGACATTATCCCTATGCTTATGACACAGACAATGACGGCAAAGATGAGCTGCTTGCGGGATATTCCCTTATCGATCACGATGGTAAAATGATGTGGAGCCTGGATAATGAATTAGCTGATCATGCCGATGGTGTTGCTATTGTCAGGTATGACAAAAATGAAGATCCCCGGATTTTGTGTGCGGCTGGTGATGAAGGTCTGCTCTTTGCCGATCTGAAAGGTCAAATTATAAAACATCATTATATCGGTCATGTCCAGAACCCGGCAGTGGCCAATTTCAGGGATGACCTGCCAGGACTGGAAACTGTCTCTGTCAATTTTTGGGGGAATCAGGGGATCATTCATCTTTTCGATAAAAACGGGACCATTTACCATTCATTTGAGCCAAATCAATACGGGAGCCCATGCCTTCCTTTGAACTGGACCGGCAAAACAGAGGAATTTTTTGTTTTGAATGCGAACGTTGCTGAGGGCGGCGCCTGGGATGGGTATGGACGAAGAGTACTTCGCTTTCCTGATGACGGTCACCCCGATATGTGCTTTGCAATATTGGATATTACGGGTGATAACCGGGACGAAATTGTAGTCTGGAACCCATCCGAATTATGGGTTTATACACAGGCTGATAATCCGCGGTATGACGAAAAATTATATCAGCCCCAACGAAACCCCCTGTATAACTATTCCAATTATCAGGCGACAATATCGCAGGAAGTCAGCGAGTAAAGGGCAAAAGGGATGGAGCATAGCGATAGGAAACCGGAGGCCGGAATATGGATTTTAGGCCCGCGGACTGCCGGAATCTCTGAACATCTTGCATCTTGCGTCTTTGAATTTATTTAGTACTTTTGCGCAATTTTTCATCTTAAAAGCTGGATATCATGGCAAAATACTCGAATGAAGTTTCAAGAACCTTTAGTGAATACCTGCTCATCCCTGGCTTAACTACGAAAAAATGTAATCCATCGAATGTATCGCTCAAAACTCCCCTTGTTCGTTTCAAAAAGGAAGAAAATCCGGCGATCGAATTAAACATACCCTTCGTGTCTGCGATCATGCAGTCTGTATCTGACCATAATTTGGCTATCGCCCTGGCCCGGAATGGCGGTTTATCTTTTATATTCGGATCACAACCAATTGACAGCCAGTCGGATATGATCAGAAGGGTAAAAAAATTTAAAGCCGGCTTTGTGATCAGCGATTCCAATCTGACCCCCAACCATACGTTGAAAGACGTATTGGATCTGAAAGAGGCCACAGGTCATTCTACTCTGGGTATCACCGAAGATGGAGGCCCAAACGGCAAACTGCTGGGAATCGTCACCAGTCGCGACTACAGGACAGGGAGAGATACCCTGGATAAGAAAATTTACGAATTTATGACGCCATTCGACAAGCTCATCACCGGCAAGCTCGGTATCAGCCTGAATGATGCAAACGATATTATCTGGGATCATAAACTGAATACGCTTCCCATTATTGATGAGAATCAGAATCTGAATTTTTTTGTATTCCGCAAAGACTATGAAAGTCATAAGGAATATCCGAATGAACTTTCGGATGGTGATAAGAAACTGCTGGTTGGCGCAGGAATTAACAGCCGGGATTACCTTGAGCGGGTACCCGAATTAGTGAAGGCAGGAGTCGATCTTCTCTGCGTGGACTCGTCCGATGGTTTTTCAGAATGGCAGAAAGAAACCATCGAGTACGTAAAAAGAGAATACAACGGGACGGTTCGTATTGGAGCGGGAAACGTGGTCGACCGTGACGGGTTTCTGTATCTTGCCAAAGCAGGGGCTGATTTTGTTAAGGTAGGCATTGGAGGAGGTTCCATCTGTATCACGCGTGAACAAAAAGGTATCGGCCGCGGGCAGGCCACAGCAGTGATTGAAGTTGCGGCTGCACGTGACGAATATTATAATCAAACCGGAATATACGTGCCCATATGCTCGGACGGCGGTATTGTTCAGGATTACCATATGGTACTGGCACTGGCCATGGGAGCCGACTTCCTGATGATGGGCCGTTATTTTGCCCGTTTTGACGAAAGCCCTACCCGCAAAATCATGATATCCAATCGCTATGTTAAGGAATACTGGGGAGAAGGATCGAACAGAGCCCGTAACTGGCAACGTTATGACATGGGCGGAAGTGAAAATCTCAAATTTGAAGAGGGTGTTGACAGTTATGTCCCTTACGCGGGAAAAATGAAAGACAACCTGGATATCACCCTGGGAAAGATTAAATCGACCATGTGCAGTTGTGGAGCTACGACCATTGACGAACTCAAGAGGGAAGCAAAAATCACCCTCGTTTCAGCAACAAGCATTGTTGAAGGAGGGGCCCATGATGTGATCCTGAAAGATACCAATATGTAACACAAGAGTCGTATGTCGTAAGACAAAAAGGTGACAAGGTTTCAAGGCAGTAAGGTACCTTGCAATCATCTAACCATTTCCTTTTCTTACGACTTGTTACTTACGACTAAGATGTCTCTCTGAAATATTCTTTTGTGGCATTACAAACCGGACACCGGTAATCCTCGGGCAATTCGTCAAAAGGAGTTCCCGGAGGAATGCCCACCGAAGGGTCTCCTTCTGCGGGATCA
>JBDKTZ010000367.1:0-9225 GCA_039679975.1 Prolixibacteraceae bacterium | reverse complement strand
CAGGATCGAAAAGAGAAATGGAACTGAACAGATCAGAAGCGGCGGGCACGTCTTCAAAACTGCCGCATTGTAAAGCATGGGTAATCTGCAACTGCGATCCGAAGAACGCCAGCAACAAACTGATTCCATGCGAACCCAGATCAGCCATAGCTCCTCCTTCAGGTGCCGGCGCCAGTCTGGTTTTTCGCTTTTCCCTGTAGGGTGTCTGAAGATAATCGCCATGATAATACTTCAGATCAAAATGGATAGGCTCACCCAGCACACCTGACCTCCAAAAATACAACGCTTCGCGTATCGCTGCCGATTGAAGAAACTGAAATCCTACCTGAATTTTTACTTCCGGACGAAGATCTTCCAATAGTTTCCACATAGTTTGTTCTTCAGCAAAGGAAGCACAAACGGGCTTTTCAACGTAAATATTTTTTACTGAAGGCATTTTCAGCGCCCGCTCCAAATGCGGAAAGTGAACCTGATTTGGTCCAAGAATAAAAACCGTATTGATGCTTTCATTTTTGAAAAACTGATCTTCATTTTCTGCCTTTTCAAATCCGAATTGCCGGGCAAATTTTTCCCGCTTTGATACTGTGGCAGAGCAAACCGTCTCAAAAATGACCTCAGGCGTTTGATCATAATAAAATTTCATTGCCTGCAATGCAAACGCATGTGACCGTGCAATACCCCCGGCTCCTATAAATCCTGCTTTTATATTTTTCATCCTATAATTCTTTGTCCTTATACTTGTATCTCGTGTCTTGATCCTAATTACCGGTGAAAGTAAATAAAAAAAATTAAAGCTTTCAAATTTCAGGTGAAGCCGTACCTTTGCAGTAGTAAAACTGATTGAAAAAGTATGGCATCCATTGGCACATTGAATGAACTGGAGATCGTAAAAAAAGTTGATTTTGGGATTTATCTGGACGGAGGATCACACGGTGAGATCCTTCTCCCAAAACGTTATGTTCCGGAAAATTGTCAGATTGGGGACCGTCTGGAAGTTTTTATTTATCTGGACTCGGAAGACAGGCTTGTTGCCACAACCGAGAGGCCACTGGCAACAGTTGGTGAGTTTGCCATGTTGAAGGTTGTTGAGATTACTTCGTTTGGCGCCTTCATGGACTGGGGCCTGATGAAAGATCTGCTTGTTCCCTTTCGCGAACAACAGGTAAAGATGGAAAAAGGAACAGCTTACCTGGTTTACGTTTATCTTGATCATGAAAGCCAGCGGATCGTTGCAACGTCAAAACTCGATAAATGTCTGGGAAATATTCCGGTCGACTATGAGCCCGGTGAAGAAGTTGATTTAATTATTGCAGGGAAAACTGAATTGGGATATAAAGCAATCGTTGATAACAGTCACTGGGGAGTAATCTATCATAACGAAGTATTTCAGCCGCTTCGGGCGGGAGAAAAGCTCAAAGGTTTTATCAAACAGGTCCGGGAAGATGAAAAAATTGACCTGCGTCTCGACAAACCCGGATACGAAAAAATTGACAACATCTCCCAGAATATTCTGGATCAGATGAAGGTAGCAGGCGGATTTTTGCCTTTCAACGACAAAAGTGATCCTGAAGCCATTGTGAAGACATTCAAAATCAGCAAGAAGAACTTCAAAAAAGCGATTGGATCGCTTTATAAACAGCGGCTGATCGGTATAGAAGAGAATGGTATCCGGCTGATCTGAATTTCCAAATTAAGGCGCGAAGTATCAGAGAAACGAAAGCCGCTGCAATCGCTACTCATTGCTTCCTGTCTAGTGTCTTGATACTTGTGTCTAACTATGAAGCTTTGTATTGCAGAAAAACCAAGTGTAGCCAGAGAAATTGCTGCCATAGTCGGAGCAAAGAGCCGTAAAGACGGGTACTTTGAGGGGAATGGCTATCAGGTGAGCTGGACGTTCGGGCATTTATGCACACTGAAGGAACCCAATGATTATACGGAGAAATGGAAATACTGGGACCTGAGGGCACTCCCAATGATCCCCGTCCGCTTTGGCATTAAGGTTATAGAAGATGAAGGAGTCAAAAAGCAATTTGGAATTCTTGAAAAACTGATCCGCGAGGCCGATGAGATTATCAACTGCGGGGACGCCGGACAGGAAGGAGAGCTGATTCAGCGTTGGGTGCTGGCCAAAGCGGGCAATAAGGCCCCGGTAAGGCGGCTCTGGATCTCATCACTCACCGAAGAAGCACTTCGTGAAGGCTTCAGCAAGCTCATGAAAAGCGAGGAATTCGACAAGCTCTATGAGGCGGGCAGCGCCAGGGCCATCGGCGACTGGCTGCTGGGGATGAATGCCACCCGGCTTTACACGCTGAAATACGGGCAAAACAAACAGGTCCTCTCAATCGGAAGGGTCCAGACCCCCACACTTGCGCTGATCGTTGCAAGGCAAAAGGAAATTGAGGATTTTAAACCCGAACCGTTCTGGGAGCTCAAAACAAACTACCGGGGTGCTGTTTTTTCGTCGGTCAGCGGGCGCTACAAGAACGTTGAAGAGGCTTCGTCGGTATTGGATGAGATCCGAGGCGTTGACCTGCACGTGGAAAAAATTGAAACGAAAAACAGCAACGAACACCCGCCGCGGCTTTTCGACCTGACCTCCCTGCAGGTGGAATGCAACAAGAAATTCAGCCTGAGCGCCGACGACACCCTGAAACACATCCAGTCCCTGTATGAAAAAAAAGTGACCACCTATCCGCGTGTCGATACCACCTTTCTTTCGGACGACATTTATAAAAAAGTGCCCGGCATCCTGAAAGGCATGAAAGGCTATGAACCGTTTACGGAATCGTTGCTAAAGGAAAGTAAACTCCGGAAATCTAAAAAAGTCTTCGATAATCAGAAGATCACCGATCACCATGCCATTATCCCCACGGGAGTGCACCGGGCCGACCTGACCGAAACGGAGCGGAAGATCTTCGATCTGGTTGCAAAGCGGTTTATCGCCGTCTTCTACCCTGATTGCGAAGCGGCCAACACCACCGTGGAAGCAAAAATCGGAAAACATCCGTTTAAAGCGACCGGCAAGCAAATCCTGAAACCAGGGTGGCGGGTGCTTTTTCAGAACGAGCAAAAAGAAGAAAAGGAAGAAACAGACGAAGAAAAACTGCTGCCGGAATTCACAACAGGAGAACACGGGCCTCACGAGCCTGACCTGCAGGAAAAGCAAACCCAGCCGCCGGCTTATTACACTGAGGCAACTCTGCTCAGAGCTATGGAAACGGCCGGCAAAAATATGGAGGATGAGGAACTCCGGCAACTGATGAAGGAAAACGGGATTGGCCGCCCTTCAACCCGGGCCAATATCATCGAAACCCTCTTCAGGCGAAGGTACATCCGTAAGGAGCGCAAACGTCTGGTTGCCACCTCTACCGGCGTCGATCTGATCAACACCATCGAGAATGAGTTGCTGAAATCGGCCGAACTCACGGGACAGTGGGAACGTAAACTCAGGAAGATCGAATCGGGCGAATTGGATATCACCCGTTTTATGGAAGAACTGAAAGGCATGGTAACCGAAGTAGTCGGTCAGGTAAAAAGTGCCCCCCGGAAAGCGATCACCGTTACGGAAGAAGCAAAACCGGAAACAAAGGTGCGGGAAGTGCCGAAGAAAAAGGAAAAGCAGCCTGCACCCGCCGCAACAGAAGAAATCGGTTGCCCGCTCTGCAAAACCGGGAAGCTGATCAAAGGGAAATTGGCCTGGGGCTGCTCCGCATGGAAAAGCGGTTGCCGCTTTACAATACCCTTTATAGTGCACGGCAAAAAGCTGACGGAAAAACAGATCAGCACGCTGGTCCTCAAACGAAAAAGCCCGGCCATTAAAGGCTTTCTGATCGAAAACCTGAAAACAGACGGCAGGCTGATCCTGAACGACAGCCAGGCCATCCGGCTCCTGCCGGAGGTCAGCCCCGAAACCGTTTGTCCCAAATGCGGATCGGGAAAGATCCTAAAAGGCAAAACGGCCTGGGGTTGCTCCAACTTCAGGAACGGCTGCGACTTCCGCGTCCCGTTTGAAATCTGATAGCTTACGGAAATCCTGTATGATGATGAGACGGATGCGTTGAGTTCTCCTTGTAATTTTAACAGGCAACCGGAGAACCGGATCCTGCAATTATTTTCCGCATTTCTTCGCCCATGATCCGGACACCCTTCTCAATGTCAGGGAATCCGCAATTGGTAAAGTTCATCCGGATATGGCGGCTTCCCTGTCCTGAAACGTAAAAAGAAGTGCCCGGCACGAAAATGACACCCTTTTCCATCGTCCTGCTGATCAGGTGGTCGGACGAAACTGAAGCAGGTAGCGTAAGCCAGATAAACATGCCTCCCGAAGGTGAAGTAGCCCTAACCTCTTCAGGCAGGTAACGCGTAATCATCTCAGCCATAAACCGGCATTGGGCGGAATAGGCCTTCCGGATCCGGCTTAAATGACCATCCAGATCATAATGCGTCAGGTAATGATGCAGGATATATTGGGTCAAATTATTTGGATTCAAGTCGGTCGATTGTTTGGCTTTGTCGAAATGCGAAACCAGTTCCCGCGGCAACACGACCCATCCGTTCCGAAGACCGGGAGCCACCATTTTTGAAAATGATCCTGTCCAGGCCACATGCTCAGGCGCATGTTTTCTGACCGGATCAGGAAACTCATGCTCAAAACAGATCTCATTGTAGGGGTCGTCCTCCAGAAAAAACTGATCGTATTTCCGGAGCAGCAAAGCCAGGTCTCTTCTTTTTTCATCCGAATAACTGACTCCGGAGGGATTTTGTGCATTCGGAACAGCGTACATCAGCTTGATGTCTTCGTTCAGGAAAAGGGATTCCACTTCGGCCAGATTGGCGCCGTCTTCTTCCAGTTCAACTTCCCGGAACAAAGGCCGGTAAGCAGACAGGGCCTGAATGGCGCCCAGATAGCTTGGCTTCTCCAGGATGACCCCGTCGCCCTTATCGATTAACAACTTGGCCAGAATGTCGATTGCCTGTTGCGAACCGTTCGTGATCACGACCTGCTCGGGCGAAATGTCCATCCTGTATTTCTTACTGTACCGCATAGCAATCCACTCGCGAAGCGGGTAATAACCCAGGGAGCCCGCGTACTGCAAAATGCTCCGGCTGCTTTGTTCCAGCACAACACGGGCCGATTCGGCGAGTTCGGCAACGGGAAAAAACTCCGGGTTCGGCAGTCCCCCGGCAAATGAAATAAACTCCCGGTTCCCGGCCACATTCAGGATATTCCTGACGAACGAAGCCGGGATGTTCCGGTACTGGCCTGATAACTTTTCTTTCAAAAACTGATTTTCCATAACGTTGAATTTATAGGTTTAAAAATGTCCGGAACAAATCCTGTTTTTGCCGGGAAAAGCCATTAAAAAGCCCTTCCCCGGCTGACCACACAGGAAAGGGCTTTCGCATACACCATACAGTCCCGCTCCTATGTGGTCCATTCCACCAGGATAATCGCTGCGATTGCTGCTAGCTGAAAATACGTACTCATGGTTATACAACTAAAAAAGCCACCCTCCGAAGAGAATGGCTTCATTTTAACTTGAAAATTATCTTTATTCGTCCATACCCTTCCTTAGCGCTTAACGGAGACCGCTAGTGCTGCCACGGAAATGATATGGATCTGAAGGATTATCATCAATGCAAAGAAACAAATAAAATTTTATTTCAGCCACTTGTCGAGCCAGTTTTTAAATACACGCTGCCATAAAATTCCGTTCTGGGGTTTGGTTACCCAGTGGCTTTCATCAGGAAAATAAAGGAATTCGGCCGGAATATCTTTCATCACGGCCGCATTGAAGGCACCCATTCCCTGGGTAAAAGGGATCCGGAAATCCTTCTCGCCGGTGATCACCAGAATGGGGGTGTCCCATTTATCCACGAAATGATGGGGAGAGAACGAGTATGAGCGCTGGGCGGCAGCATTGTTCTTCTCCCAGAAAGGTCCGCCAATATCCCAGTTTTCAAACCACATTTCTTCGGTGGTCACATACATCTGGTCAAAATTAAAGATCCCGCAGTGTGAGATGAAGGCTTTAAAGCGGCCTTCATGATGACCGGCCAGGTAATTGACTGAAAAGCCACCATAACTGGCGCCTACCGCCCCAAGCTTGTCCTTGTCCACAAAGGGCTCTTTTGCCACGGCATCTATGGCCAACAGGTAATCCTGGATATTCAATCCGCCGTAGTCCTTGCTGATCTGCTCCAGCCACTCCATCCCGAAGCCAGGCAATCCCCTGCGGTTCGGGGCTACGACAATATAGCCGTTGGCGGCCATCATCTGAAAATTCCAACGGTACGACCAGAACTGGCTGACCGTTCCTTGCGGTCCGCCCTGGCAAGACAGGATAGCGGGATATTTTTTATTCGAATCAAAATGCGGCGGATAGATGACCCAGACCAGCATATCCTTCTTGTCAACGGTCTTGATCCAGCGCTCCTCCACTTTCCCCATTTCAAGCTGGTCGGTGATGCCCTTCGTGACCGCCGTTAACGGCTGGTCTTTTCCGGTGGACGGATCAACCAGAAAAATCTCTTCCGGCTGTGACATTGATGTCTTGCCGGCGATCAGTCTGCCGTCGGCGGCCTGTGCAACCGAAACATAATCGTGCACCCCGTCGGTAAGGCGGCTTATTTTTCCGTCGGCCAGGTCCAGCCGGTAAAGCTCTTCAGTGGCATGAATGTCGCTGATAAAAAAGACCGATTTGCTGTCGCGGCTCCAACTCAGGTTTGCAGCAAGCTGATCCCACCCTTCGGTATAATCGGTTTGCTTTCCGGTAGCCAGGTCCATCACCATCAGCCTGGTTTTGTCGGCTTCATAGCCGTTTCGGGGCATACTTGTCCAGGCGAGGTATTTGCCGTCGGGAGAAAACGCCGGGCCTTTGTCGTAGCCCTTGTGCTGCTCCGTCATGTTGCGGGTTTCACCGGTAGCGACATCGTACCAGTAAAGGTCGGTATTGGTCGAAAACGCGTAAACTTTGCCCTTCAGCTTCTTGGAAGTATAAACGACCGATTTGCTGTCGGGGCTCCAGGCAACCTGTTCCGCCCCGTCGAATGGCTTGTCGGGACTGTCAAATTTTTCGCCCTCCATGATGTCTTTCCCTGAAGTGATTTTTTCATCTCCGTAATCAGCGATAAACAGATGGTTATAGGTATAATCGTGCCAGGAATCCCAGTGACGGTACATCAGGTCGTTCTCCAAACGGGCATTTGCTTTGGGCAGATCGGGAAAAAGGTCGTGAATATCCTGATCCAGCTTGACCGACTTCAGGTACAGCAACTTTGTCTGGTCCGGGGCATATTTAAATCCGTTGATCCCCTCGGGAATATCGGTTATCTGCCTGGGATCAGCTCCATCGGGATTCATTTCCCACAACTGCGCGCTTCCCGATTCGGACGAAATAAAGCCGATCTTCTGTCCGTCGGGCCGCCACTGAGCTTCCGACTCGTTCACGGCGGTGTTGGTCAGCCGCTTCACATCCACCCCGGCAGCCGGAACCGTATACAGCTCCCGGTAAGGCTTATTTTCTTCCATATGATAGTAAGTGACTGAAAAAAGCACCGTTTTCCCGTCGGGCGACAATTCAATATTCCCTACCCGTCCGAACGACCACAGTACTTCCGGGGTCATCACATCCGAAGTCAGCACCGGTGTTTCCGGCACATACGTTTTCTTTTCCTCCGTCATTTTCTCTGGATTTGAACAGGCGCCCACTGTAAACGCCACAGCAAGTGTAACAATTATTTTTTTCATTTGTGTACAATTTACATCTAAGCCAAATGGAATTGAGCTTGCGAACCGTAGCAAAGCAAAAATGCCGGAAGCGAATCGAGCTTGCGAAATCCGCCAAGCGAATTGCCATGGCGAAAAAATTACATTTATCTGCGATAGCAAATAAACAATCATGCCAATTTCACAGATCAGGTCAAACGTCTTCCGAGATCATGGTGCCTATGCAAAGTAAAGAATTCCCTGGCAAAGAGCAAATGGAATAAGTAATGAATAACGAGTAATGGGTGAAAAAGGATCTTAAAAACGAACAAAAAAAACACCCATTCCCAGACGGGATGGGTGTAACATTAATCAAGTGATGAAATTTGGAAATCAAATTAATAACGGTAAACGCCTTTGAATGAAAAGTCTTCTCCGTTATATTTTTTACCCTTAACCACATAAGAGACCGTATCCTGGCCGGCAATTTTAATCGCTGACAGATCGAAAGTCACAAATGCCGTCATATTATAAGTACGGTGGTCATCATTCTCATTGTGCCTCAATTCAAGCTGAATAGGCTGACTCTGAGGTGTCAGCGTCCCGGGCTGTTTAACCAGATTAATGAAGTGAGTCTTCACGTTTCCGTAATATTCAAGCTGAAGAGTCAGCATGTTCCGGGTTTTCCAGACATCCTCCACACGAATGGGATCGTTCCCGATGCTATCTTCAATTGCCGGAGTGATATCCAATATGCCCTTATACAAAACCTCTGACATTGAATTTACTTTCACGTAGTACTGTTCCTCATCATCTGTTATTTCCCTGTCTCCCAAGATCGTATAATTGATAAGGACGCGGTCGCCATTGTCAAGCTTCCAGGCATGGTAATGAGTCACAGGAATCAGCACTGCTCCGTTATCCATTTCGACAGTAAAATTAGTATCACTTTCATTATCGAAGTGAATAACGCCAAAGCCTACCCAGAAATCGCCAAGTGAATAACCATCATCATCATCAAAAAAATCGTCGCAGCTACTTAGTCCAAACGTAATCAGTACGATTAATCCAATTTTTAACAAACGTTTCATAGTTTACTATTCCAAAATTTTAATATTATTTAAAAAACGTCATTGCTTTATCCTCTTAAAATATCCCGCAGCCATAACTTTTATCCGTTTCTGCAGTTTAATCTTTAGATACCGATTAAACTCAAAAGGTTGCGTGTTTCAAAAAAAAATGGCATAAAAATTAAAAAAACAAAAACATATCTACATATTTGCATGTTTAAGAAACCAGAGTATTAAGTCTCAAGTCCCGGGCAGCGAGACAGAGAAAAATTGAATAGCTATAATCGTTATATTGCTCAGGACTCGCACTAAAGACTAGTTGTATAATTTAACATTTTAAATATGAGTCGATCATTATTCATTTTCAATAGTCGTTTTTCTCGCTTGGCAAAGCTCAAACAAGTTTGGCCTGGCGATCGCTTACTCAAAACGTTCGTTATAGCATTC
>JBDKTZ010000159.1:0-1644 GCA_039679975.1 Prolixibacteraceae bacterium | reverse complement strand
TACCCATGAAAGCAGAGATCATTACCATAGGAGACGAAATTTTAATCGGACAAATCGTCGATACCAACTCAGCATGGATCAGTGAGCAGCTTAACCTGCTCGGAATTGAAGTCTACCAGATCACTTCTGTTCATGACGATCATGACCATATTTTGAAAGCCCTGGCTAATGCAGCAAGCAGGACAGACCTCGTGCTGATCACCGGTGGCCTGGGTCCAACAAAGGATGATATCACCAAAAAAGCCTTATGTGACTACTTCGAATGCGGGATGGTTGTCAATGAAGAAGTCCTGCAGCAGGTTACAAGTATTCTTTCAAAACGTAATATCCGTATCAATCAATTGAATCAGGATCAGGCTTTAGTCCCTGAAAAATGCACCGTTCTGCCAAATGCCGTTGGAACTGCTCCGGGAATGTGGTTTGAAAAAAATAAAGTCATTTTCGTGTCCATGCCTGGTGTACCCTTTGAGATGGAATATTTAATGAAAAAAGAGATCCTTCCGCGACTGCAAAAAAACGGACAGGTTCAATCGATCTATCACCAGACCGTACTGGTTCATGGTCTTCCGGAATCCATACTGGCTGAACTCATTGAAACCTGGGAACTCGCGCTTCCTTCATTCATAAAACTGGCCTACTTGCCCAGTCCCTTCATGGTCCGCTTACGGTTGAGCGCTTATGGCACCGATCCAACCCTGCTAAAGGAAGAAACGGCCCGCCAGATAGAAAAGCTAAAAGAACTTATCCCGAAGAATATATTTGGATATAACGACGACACCCTGGCAGGCGTCACCGGTAAATTACTTGTCGAAGTCAAAGCGACACTCGGTGTGGCCGAAAGTTGCACGGGTGGGTATATTGCCCATCTCTTTACATCAAATCCGGGAAGTTCCGCTTACTTTAATGGTGGAGTGGTATCATATGCCAATGAAATCAAGTCCTCCGTTCTCGGCGTGAAACAGGAAACACTGGCTGCTCATGGAGCCGTAAGCAAAGAAGTTGCCCTTGAAATGGTAAAAGGAGCAAAAAATGTACTGCAAACGGATTATGCGATAGCCACTACCGGGATAGCCGGTCCTGACGGAGGCTCAGCAGAAAAACCGGTTGGAACAGTATGGATTGCAGTGGCCGGAAAACATAACATATGGGCAGAATGTTATAACTTTGCGAACAACAGGGAACGAAACATTATCCGTTCTGCGCAAACGGCAATTCACATGCTGCGTCAGCTTGTGATCGACGAAAGATAGCTGTTAGCGGAAACTTTTGTACGACCGTTTCGGTTAAGCGGATGCAAAGTCAAACTTGTTTGAACTTTGCCGCGCGTAGAAACACCTAACGAGGTGAATGTTTATCGGCCAGTTCCATAGCGTTGAGAGGCATCTCAAAGTAATGAAGCCGGATATGCGGGTTATATGTAGTAAAATTGAAAAAATAAATGTATGAAGAAAGTTGGAAAGATTCTTTTGATTATCATAGTCGTTCTGTTTGCTTTGGCGCTCATTATTCCGCTGGCATTTAAAGGTCCGCTGATAAAAAAGGTTAAGAAGACTATCAATGAAAATGTCAATGCTACTGTGGAGTTCACTGATCTCCGGCTAAATCTTTTCAGTAATTTTCCAAAGGTAAGGGCCGAAATTGAAA
>JBDKTZ010000051.1:0-7370 GCA_039679975.1 Prolixibacteraceae bacterium | reverse complement strand
GGAACGGAGTAAATCCACGATGGATTCCCACCAGGTTTTTGATTCCGGCCCTGCTAAATCGCTCAATGGCTCCCATCCATAGCTGAGCATCGGGATTAACAGGATTTTTTACCATCACAACCATATCTGTTCCTTTTACAACGTCAGCAATTTCCTGGACTACGAAAGGACTGGCTGTTGAACGTGCGCCGACCCAAATTACATCCAGATCCGCTTTCATGGCCTCTTCTGTATGTTGGGCATTTGCTACTTCGGTACCTACGGGCAAACCTGTTTCCTTTTTTACCTGCTGAAGCCATTTCAATCCGACGGATCCGATCCCTTCGAACATTCCTGGTCTGGTACGAGGTTTCCAGATACCTCCGCGGAAGATAAACACCCTGGGATCTTTTGCCAGCAACCGCGCCGTTTCCAAGGTTTGTTCTTCTGTTTCCAGGCTGCATGGGCCTGCGATCAACAGCGGATTGTTGAGTTTTGGCAACCATGCTTTAATCGGCCTGATGTCTAATTCTATTCCCATTTTATTTTGTGTAAAATTTAATAATCGTTTCTTCATTTTTGATCAGCGAAGGATTTTCCCCGTCGAGAACCTCCCTGATCTTATTGGCATGATTCATAAGCTCATACATCTTTGATTCATTATGCTGAATGCTGTCTTTCAGTTCGTTCAGATGTCTGATGTAAACTTCGAGCGATTCAACAACATAAGCCTTGTTTTGTTGAAAAATAGGCCCCCACATTTCAGTAGAACTTTTGGCAAGCCTGACCGTCGACTGAAATCCTCCGCTGGCCAGGTCGAAGATGATCGACCGGTCTTCCTTTACCTGTACCGCATTGGCAAGTGCGAAGGCAGCCGCGTGCGGCAGATGAGAGATGAATGCGGTGCTGTGATCCTGTTCGTCTGACGACATGTAGGCGATATTCATGCCGAGCGCCTGAAACATTTTTTCAACAAGGGCAAGGTGTTGCGGGCCCGATTTTTCCTGGTCGCAGATAATGGTGATTTTGTTGGCAAAAAGGCCCTCCATGGCCGCTGAAGGACCCGAGTTCTCAGTCCCTGACATAGGGTGGGCAGCTATATAATTGCGGCGTTTTGGGTGCTTTTCAACTTCTTCGGCGATTGTTTTCTTTGTAGAACCCATATCGCTCACAGTTGTTCCTTCAGGAATCATATCTAAAATCAGAGGCAGTAATTGAAGGATTTTGTCGACCGGTATCGCTAAAATCACCATATCTGCTTTTCTGACGGCCTGATCCAACGGAAGTACCTGATCGATCAGGTTGAGCTGTAACGCTTCTTCTGCGTGATGTGAATTTGATTCAACGCCGGTTAAATGAGTGGCGAATTTAGCTTTCCGGAGATCCTTTGCGATCGACCCGCCAATTAATCCCAGCCCGATAATTGTTACATTCATTCAGAAAATTTTAGAAGTAAGTTAAAAAAAAAGGTCCCGATTTACACGGGACCTTTATATTTTATAGTTTGCTTTTTTCAAATCGTACTACTTTTCGACCCCGTTTGCTGAAGTGAAGTAATAAAAGTAGTAATAAAAGGAATCATTCAAAAACATACCGGATCATGTTACAAGTTGTCAGCAAATATAGAGAATTATTTTATAATCAAAAGCATCCGTATGGTTCGATCGTTATTTTATTTGTCCTGTATTTATAATTTATTGATTGATTGGCACCTGTGAAAATACAATTCACTCAAATTTAATTTTATCGTTTAATTACTTACTTTTGAGAAACGGTTCCCGCAAAACACTTGTATTATGCAAAACTTGATCAACTCTGCTATGGCCGCTTTTTGCCTGTTATTGCTCACTTCGGCAGCACCCGAAAAGAGACCATTCAACGAATTCTTCAGACCTCAGTTTCATTTTTCCCCGGAAAAAAACTGGCAAAACGACCCAAACGGACTGATCTGGTTTGAAGGAGAATACCATTTGTTCTATCAGCATAATCCGTATGGTACGGAATGGGGGTTTATGAACTGGGGACATGCCACAAGCAAGGACCTGGTCCACTGGCAGCATTTGCCGATTGCCATTACGCCCGATAATAATTCGAAAGATAAGGAGCATTGTACGGCCTGGTCCGGATGTGCTGTTGTTGATGATAAAAACCTCATGGGATTGAAAAAAGGTGATGTGCCGGCGCTTCTGATTTTTTATACGAGCCGCCAATGTGGACAAAGAATGGCTTACAGCAATGATAAGGGGCGTACCTGGATCAAGTATGAAGGAAACCCGGTAATCCCGTTCGATGAGAAGGATGATGCCCGCGATCCGAAGGTATTTTGGTATGAACCGGCACAAAAATATGTGATGGTGCTCTGGAGGAAATCCGAAGGAGATGAGCGGATTCAGGGTATTTCCTTTTACAGTTCATCCAATCTGACAGAGTGGACTTTCGAAAGTCACCTGCCGGGATTTTATGAATGTCCTGACCTGATTGAATTGGCTGTTAACCGGCGCCCGGATGATACCCGATGGGTGATTTTTGATGGCGACGGGTCATACTGTATCGGGCAATTTGACGGAAATAAGTTCATTCCCGAGACACCTAAACGGAAAAGTGATTATGGAGCCAATTACTACGCTACGCAGACCTGGAGTAACATTCCTGCTGAAGATGGCCGGACTATTCAGATCGCATGGATGCGCGGAGGGAACTACCCGGGAATGCCTTTCAACGGACAGATGACCTTCCCTTGTGAATTGTCATTAATGAACACGATGGATGGCGTAAAGCTCATCCGTAAGCCTGTGAAGGAAATTGAAGTGCTGCACGACAAAGGCTTTCATATGGAAAATAAAAACCTGATTCCCGGCTTGAATAAAAATCCGTTGAAAGGATTAAAAGGAGATTGTTTCCATATCATCGGGACCTTTGAATTGAAGTCAGTCAACAGTTTTGGTTTTTTGCTCAGAAGTTCAAGAGAGGTGACTGGCACAGAAATCCGTTTTGATGCGGCTAAAAATAAGCTGAATTGCCTTGGGCAAACGATGAGCCTGGAGCCGGAAGACGGAAAGATCAGACTTGACATCCTGGTCGATCGTACTTCTGTCGAAATTTTTGGCAACGACGGGAAAATGGTCATGACGAACTGCTTTAATCCTGAACCGGATGCGAACGAACTTGTTTTATACAACACTGGTGGCGAACTGCTCATTGAGAAACTGGAAGTGTATCCGCTAATCTCTATGTATGGAGAAAAATAATATCTGATCATGCAGGCACGAGGATCAAGACGTAAGAAATGGCCATATAAGCAGCGTTAACGAAAAGACAGCAACCTCTAATTTAATGTAAAAAAAACCAAAAATGGGTAAAAAGAAAAAAAAGCAAACAGGATCGGCTTTTAACAAAAAAAGTCTTAAAAAAGAAGTTCTGACTGTTTTTTATGATAATCCGCAACGGATATATAATTATAAGCAGCTGGCAAAGGCATTAAGCCTGAAAGATCCGGAGTTGATCAGGCTTATTAATGTAGTGCTGGACGAATTGGCTGAAAGTGAAAAAGTAGATCAGGTACAACGCGGCAAATACAAAGTACGGAGCAGAGGCGGGTACATTACAGGAAAAGTTGAATTACAGCCGCAGGGCTTTGCCTTTATTGATTCGGAGGAAGCTGACGAGCCGGTGTTGGTATCGAAGGACAATCTGAATCATGCAATGGAAGGCGACCTGGTGAAGGTATACCTTTATGCCCGGAGGAAAAAGCATCAGCTTGAGGGAGAAGTAGAAGAAATCCTGGAAAGAGCTAAATCCAATTTTGTCGGGGTTATTGAACGTTCGCGGAATTTTGCCTTCATGGTTCCTGTCGGTAAAGTAGGCTTCGATATGTTTATCCCGCTTGAAAAACTGAATGGTGCTCAGAATGGACAGAAGGTTGTTGGCCGTATTACCGAATGGCCTTCAAAAGCTAAAAATCCGTTTGGAGAAGTGATTGAGATCCTTGGTAATGCAGGTGATAACGAGACCGAGATGCATGCTATCCTGGCAGAATTCGAGCTGCCTCTCCGCTTTACGGAAAAAGTATTGAAAGCGGCCGAGAAGATTTCGTTTGGCGTCGCTCCTGAAGAAATCGAAAAGCGCAGGGATATGCGCGGCGTGACCACCTTCACCATAGATCCGGAAGATGCCAAGGACTTTGACGATGCTCTTTCTCTGAAAAGACTGGATGATGATTTGTGGGAAGTTGGCGTTCATATTGCTGATGTCAGTTATTATGTTGGCCCCGGGTCTGTACTCGATGAGGAAGCTTATGAACGGGCCACTTCAGTTTACCTGTTCGATCGTGTTGTTCCCATGTTGCCTGAGAAACTGTCGAATGGAGTCTGTTCGCTTCGCCCGAATGAGGATAAACTTTGTTTTTCTGCGGTTTTTAAGATGAACGATGATGCGAAGGTTGTAGAGCAATGGTTTGGCCGGACCGTAATCCGCTCCGACAGGCGCTTTGCTTACGAAGAAGCCCAACAGGTCATTGAGACCGGTGAAGGTGATTGCCGCGAAGAGATCTTAAAAATGAATGAATTGGCTCAGCTCATGAGGCGAAAGCGGTTTAAGCAGGGGTCAATCTCTTTTGAGAGGGTCGAGGTCAAGTTTAAGATCGATGAAGCCGGGAAACCCCTGTCCGTCTATTATAAGGAAGCCAAAGAAAGCAATATGCTGGTGGAGGAATTTATGTTGCTGGCCAACCGGAAGGTGGCTGAATTTGTGGGAAAGGTTTCAGGAAAACAACAGGCAAAGACATTTGTTTACCGAGTTCATGACAAGCCCGATCCTGAAAAACTGGAGAATTTCAATCATTTTATTAAAAAATTTGGTTACGATATTTTGACTGCAAGTCCGAAAGTGATTTCCAAATCACTGAATTCGCTAATGGAGCGAATTAAAGGAAAAAATGAACAGAATGTCATTGAAAATCTGGCTATTCGGTCAATGGCAAAGGCGGAGTATTCGACCCGAAATATTGGGCATTATGGACTGGGTTTTGAATTTTACACGCATTTTACTTCTCCCATCAGGCGGTATCCTGACGTGATGGTCCATCGCCTGCTTGACCGGTATCTTGCAGGCGGTCGGTCGGCCAACGCCCAGAAATTTGAAGAATGCTGTAAACATTCGACTGATATGGAAATCCGTGCTGCCACTGCCGAACGGACGTCAATTAAATACAAACAGGTAGAGTTTATGAAAGATCGGATCGGTGACATTTTCCCGGGTGTGATTTCGGGGGTGACCGACTGGGGGATCTATGTGGAGTTGGACGATAATAAATGCGAAGGAATGGTTTCTATACGTGACCTGGACGATGACTTTTACATATTTGATGAAAAAAATTATTGTTTGACAGGAAGGCATAGCAAAAGGACCTACCAGTTGGGCGAATCGGTGGAAGTCGAAATTGTAAGGGCTAATCTGGATAGGAAACAACTTGATTTTAAACTTGTTGAACGCTGATTGTTCATCTCTCAACGACGGAGGCGAATAACATTCGAAAAAATCACATATATTTACGCGTCAAAATTTAAAAAACCTTCCAGATATGGTCGTAAGCCAGGGTAACGGGATAAATAAGAAAGATGTCAACCGGGAATATATTCTGAAGATCGCCCAGGACATTTTCAGCAGGTACGGTTATAAAAAAACAACGCTCGATGATATAGCCAATGCAGTCAGAAAAGGGAAGAGCTCCCTTTATTATTACTTTGAAAGTAAAGAAGATCTTTTTCAGGCTGTGATCCTGAAAGAGGTTGACGTACTGAAACGTGAGCTTGAAAAAGTTGTGATGCGAAATACCGATCCGGTCGAAAAACTCAGGGAATATATTCTTACAAAACTGACCACTTTCAGGGGCCTTGCCAATTTTTACCATGCGTTGGAAAATGACGTAACAGCCATCGAGTTTATCGAAAATATTAAAAACAAGTATCAGCAGGAAGAGATCCGGATGATTAAGAGAATCCTGATCGAAGGGGTGAGAAAGAATACGTTCGAGGTACACGATTTCACCCTGGCCGCGATTGGAATTACCACCGCCATCAAAGGTCTCGAAATGCCCCTGACTGCCGGCGAGTACGGGACAATCAACCTTGAAAAAGGAGTGGATAATATCCTTAAAATCCTGTTCTACGGAATCATGAGACGGTAATACCGGCTGATTTGGGAATCTTGCCATTACGCCTGACAAAACGGTCCCATAAAATCTATCGATTCAAGCATCGCGTTTGTACGCACCGGCTTCAATAAGCGGGTATCGTTGTTTTTCGTTAGTGTTTTTGGAGGCTCACAATCCTTGTTGGGCATCTCTGCTGACGAAAAACCCCTGTTTCTTCAGCCGGTGATCCGGAAATTGAAAGAAAATACTTCAGAAAATAAAGAAGCTAAATCAACATTTTCTTTTACCTGCTTTTCTATGACTCAGTATTAAGTTGTTAAGAATAAATTAATACGTTCTCTCGCTGGTTACCTCCCCTGTAGCAGGGTCATATCTTTTCCATGTTCCTGATTTTTCACCATCCGAATAATTCATTTCATAGATTAGTCGACCCTGGTCGTCCCAAATTTTCCATTCGCCATGCTTTTTGCCTTCCTTGTAATTGGCGAGCGCAATTTTAACTTCATTCTCATTATAAGTGGTCCAGGTCCCGTCCATCAGGTTGTTCTTATACGAACAAATTTCATTTAGCTTGCCATTTTCGAAATAGATACGGGTTTCGCCATGCTTAAGACCTTTTTCAAGGTTCATGGTCATTTTGGTTTTGCCGTTTTCAAAATGGCTTGTATAAAGGCCTGAATAGGGCTTTGAGTCGGAATAATAAATGCCGCCCGACTCTTTAATGTCCTGAGCCAGGGTATGGATTGTAAAGAAGAAGATAAATCCGAAAAATAAAACTAGCTTTCTCATGTTGACCTCCGGTTTTGGATTTGATATCAAATATAATGTTTCGCTGGGTGGATAATAAATAAGTGATGTTAAGTCTTCAATTACATGATCTATAACATATCAGGTACAAAAAAACCGCTCCTGCTCTCAGAAGCGGTTATAATCTTAAGTATACGAAAAAGCATGTCAACAACACAGCTCAATAACCATGTAGTCTTCATGCTGTTGTTCTCTATGAAAAACACCTGCTGTTAAGGGAAAAGAAAGAGGTGTCGCGGAATATAGAATTTCATCAGTTTGCATCCTTCAGCCGGATATTTACCTGATTTGTGTTTTTGCTGAGTTTCAGGTTTTCAACGGTCGATTCTTCGTATGAAATGTAAGATGCAGTCAGTGCGTATGTTCCCGGTTTTACATTTTCAAAGCTGTATTTCCCGTCAAAGTCGGTATAAGCTACTTTACCGGTTCCTTT
>JBDKTZ010000071.1:0-5605 GCA_039679975.1 Prolixibacteraceae bacterium | reverse complement strand
ATTTTGAGGATGATTGAATTAAAAATATCCGAAACCCGGGAAGAACTGGCAAAATCTTTTGCCCGGGATTTATTTCAACTGGTCAGTCAAACGAACGGGTACTTTCACCTCGCGCTTTCGGGAGGATCAACCCCTCGGTTACTTTTTGATCATCTGTCACATGATTATGCTTCACGAATGCCGTGGGAAAAAATCCATTTTTGGTGGGGTGACGAACGATGTGTACCTCCTTCCGATGCTGAAAGCAATTACAGGATGACCTATGATCATCTTTTGGGAAAGATCGATTTCAAACCAGATCACATCCATCGGATCAAAGGAGAACTTACGCCTGGGGAAGCCTGTCGCCTGTATAGGGATGAAATCAGAGACTTAATTCCCGTGCATGCTCATCTTCCCCTGTTTGACCTGATCATCCTGGGAATTGGCGATGACGGACATACTGCGTCGATTTTTCCGGACCAGATGGACCTGCTGATATCGAACGAGACCTGCGCGATAGCTGTTCACCCGCAGTCCGGACAAAAACGGGTAACGCTGACCGGACCTGTCTTAAATAATGCACGTCAGGTCTCGTTCCTGGTGACGGGAACGTCAAAAGCAACCCGTATCGCACAAATCATCAATAAAGAAAATTCAGCTGCCTATTTACCAGCCAGTCATATTCAACCAGCCAGGCTATCATTTTATCTGGACCATGAAGCAGCATCGGGGATAAAATAACGCACCATTTGATGCTCACGTTATCTTATAAACTGCGTAAATTTGTTCAAAAGCAATCAAATGCAGTATTTGGACTCTTGTCTCCGGCTTAAGGAACTTCTGAAATTGGATTCGCTTCTCATTCATTATGAGGACATTGATATTTACCAACAGCAATTCTGTTCCTTGTCTCAGGATTTACTTCCCGGCTCAGACAACTACTTCTGCAGGGAGCATGCAAAGCAGTTTGAAAAAGGGGAAGCATTCATGAATCAGGTGGGTCACATTGACGACATGATCCACATTCATGACAGAGAAATCATGGAAAACAAGACCTTCACGTACCGTATCTTTATGCCGGCATCACAAAAGAAGGCTGATCATGCCATTTTTCTTCTGCATGGCTTCAATGAGAAGAACTGGGATAAATATTTTACATGGGCTCAATTCCTTACAGAACAGATGCAGTGTGCCGTGATCCTTTTCCCCATCGCCTTTCATATGAACCGGACATTGTCCGTCTGGAGCGATAAACGGAAAATGTATCTCCTGTGTGAAAAAAGGATGGCCTTATATCCCGATATCATGAAGTCTTCGCTCTCTAACGTGGCTATCAGTATGAGGCTCCATTCCCGGCCACAACGCTTTATCTGGTCGGGACTGCAAACGTATTACGATATCATCCGGTTTCTGGAACAAATCAAGGCTGGTGAAAATCCTTTAATATTGCCTTCTGCAAATTTCGACATTGTGGCTTATTCCATTGGTTGTTTACTTGGCGAGATCCTGAAACTAACCAACCACAAAGGCTATTTCTCTGACACCAGGTTATGTCTTTTTTGCGGAGGTGCAGTCTTTAATCGCCTTTCTCCTGTCTCAAAGTATATCCTGGACAGTGAAGCGAATATTGCCCTTTACTCCTATATGATCGAACACATCGAAAAACACATGGAAAATGATCCTCGTTTGAAACATTATATCGACGGGCCGCATCCGGAAGGACATGTCTTTTATTCGATGCTCGATTATAAGGTAAAAAGAGAATACCGCGAAGAGTTATTCAACAAAGCCGGTAAGGATATCCTTGCAATCACCTTAAAAAAAGACAGTATTATTCCTTCGTACGAGATTATCAACACGCTGCAGGGTGTATCGCGTGACATTCCTGTTCCTGTTGAAATTTATGATTTCCCGTTTGGGTACAATCATGTCACTCCTTTTCCGACAACCGAAAAAGATAAGGAGCTTATTGACGAAAAATTCAAAATGATCTTTGGAAGGATCGTACAGTTCCTCAAATCACAGCCGCCGGTAAAATAATTGGTCCTGTCGCCCTCAGGAACCTCCCTTTATTCCAGAATCTCTTCAATGATTCGGCCTTCTGTATGATAGGGGGAATCGATTCCCAGCAGTTCAAAAATCGTGGGAACCATATCGACCGCATCAACGGCAGCCCGGTTTTTCATTTTCTTCACTCCCTTTCCCATCCAGATCATGGGTATTTGAGTATGATCGGTGTAATTGGAACGCTGAAATTTGTACTGTGGTTGCCAACCATCTTCCAGCGTATACAAAATGTCACCCGAACGTTTCAGGTTATATGATCTGGATACGGTGGTCAACTGGCTCTTCACGTAATCTCCTCTTTCAAAATCGGAAGCGGGAAGTGCCAGTTTTATCCCTTCAAACTGATTGATAAAGCCTGCAGCTTTAGCCTGAACGTCTTCCAGCTTCAGTTTCTGTTTCTCAATCAGTTCATGATTCAGATAAATTTGCTGATCACCGGTAAACTGAATCCAATTCCCCTGACCGTAGGTAATATTTAAAAACGACCGCAACAGAGCAACCATACTTTCAGGCGCCACGTAACCGACCGGCATATCAAATTCCTTTTTTAAATAATCGACCGGATAAGATGAAGAACATGCAGAAGTCAGAATAAACAATGTCTGACCGGGACCTACTTCCTTTTCAATATGATTCAGCAGGAGTGAGATTTCCTTGTCCAGCCTCAGGTAAATATCTTCCATTTCTACAGAAAGCGGACCAAAGGACTCATTTTCATAATCCATTGAAGAAAAGCTGATCGTGAGCAGATCGGGGATATCATCCTTTCCCAGTCCTTCGGAATGGGTCAGCGCCATGGCAAATTCATTGACAATTGCATTTCCAAAGGGAGTTGTTTTTAATATTTTGAAGTTCCCGGTTTCCGATATCAACTGGTTTATGCGGTAGGGTAAAGTTTTGAATTTGCCTGAATAGCCTTTTTCCATGACATGATCGTCTGCCCAGCTTTCTTCATAGCTTGACGGAAGGAGCAATGTATTCCACTCCTGTTTGCTGTAATATTCAGCCATTTTTTTATTATTAAAATTCAATGCCCATCCGGGGAATTGGCTGACATAACACGAGCTGGAGATCATGTTCCCGGTTTGGTTATCCATCCAGTACGCACCATCGGCGGCATGGCCGGCCGAAAAAACCGCACTGTAATCGTTCAAGGCAACAGAAAATACTTTAGCTTTTCCGCCGGTACTTAACTTTAATCCGTCACCCACCGAAGGGCTCAGTAAGTGAACAGCCGAACGCTGACCTTCCCTGGAGTCACTGCCCACTGTAATAAAATAATTGTCATACAGGGCATTAATTTCCTTTCCCTTTAAGCGGTCGTACCAGCTGGAATTAATGATACCATGTCTGTCGGGGTAAGTCCCCGTAAAAAGTGTGGGGACTCCGGTCAGGCTTTTCAGTACATGCAGGTTCATAGATGCATTTGAGCATACAGCTCCCTCATTCAGTAATCGGAGAAACCCATCCTTCTGAAACTTTCCGGCATATCGCTGAAGATAATCCGTACGCATCTGCTCAATGTTAACGATAACTACCAACTTAGGCGCTTTTGGCGATGGATTCTCCGCCCGGGATGACAAACAGAAAGCTAAAAAGATGAAAAGTCCGATATTGAAATTCAGTAACCGCATGTTGATCATTTTTGTTTCCGCCCCAAAAGTATAAAAAAGAAAATGAACACACCAGCTGCCCGGATAAGGAATCAGCATTTTCAGGGATCTTATAAAAGGTGAGCAAAAAAATAAAGCAACCTGCTATAAATAAACAAGTTACTTTACCCAAAAAACCAAATAAAGTGCTAACGACCCGATTTTTCAAAAAAGCGGATCTCTATTGTTTCATCAGCGTAATCACCACCGGTTTATTTTCAGATGAAAGCGTAATGGTTAATTTGTTATCGGCCAAACTCGCAACTCCACGCAGAGTTTCGCCCTGGGGGGTAATCCACTCTGTAGTGTACATTCCGGGCAGATCGGTTGATGTAAGCGTAGCTATTGGCTGAAGCTTCTCATATCCCAGGAGTTTCCCGTTAATGACCAGCAGTTTTTTCAGGTTATCGCTTTCTGCAACAAGATCGACAAAATAAGTTTCATTGAAATATAAATTCTGCGGCTTATAAATTTCCTCATTTCCGGTTGTTCCCACCACATCAGGTGCAGTAGCAGCAGGAGCAAAAGAGGAAGCGGGAGCAACAGCCACATTCTGCAGCAGTCTGTTTTGAGGCAATTCGCTGAAACCACTCATCGCATCGGTTATTGCTTCAGCATAGCCCTGTGCAAAATCCTTTGACCTTCCTACTCCTTCGTGACTCCAAATCACGTTGTTCTGGCAATCTCTTAATTGAACCAGCAATTTATTCGTAAACATGGAGGAAGTTTTTTCAAGCACCACATTAAGTGCATCGCAATAATCCGTGGGCCGCTGATCTGCCTCAAAAACTGATTTTATCCCTTTTTCATTCAATATTTTCTGCAAAACCGAACTCACACTATAAGGATTGAATCCCTTCCCGATTTCAGGGAACTGAGTTGGGATAATCACATATTTAAACGGTTGCTGAGCATAAGCAAATCCGGCAAAAAAAAGAAATAGTATAAAAAACAAGGATTTTTTCATGTGCTTATAAATTATTTTTAGTTGCGCTTTGAAATTTGAACGCGCTCCTGAAAGGCCGCTTTATTATTTCATCCAAAAACACAAAAACTCCCGGTTTTGGCTTTATCCAATCTTTGCGAACTCAGCGTCCTGGCTGAAAACAATACCTTTTGAGCAACTCCAGAATTTCACAAGCCAAACTACTAATTTTTTTATAAAAAACCCTTAAAAAAATATTTTTTAACGATTATGGTTCTCCCAAATTGGTTTCAAGGAAAAGAACTGCCGGACTTTCCCTGATCGGAATTATTGTTCTTGTTTATAAAACAAATAGCGGGTGGGAATACTCTTCCACTCACCGTTATGAGTTCTGAATTCCAGTTTGAGGGAGTTGCCGCCTCCTCCGTCAAAATATCCGACATAAATTGGATAATATCCTTTCTGAAGGCCGATTTGCCCGTAAGCAGCGGACGGTCCGTGCGCTCCGTCATGGTTAATGATCATATTTTCCCCCAGGCAAAACTGACTCCCGTCGTCAGACGTCAAACCGAATGTATATACATCCGTTTGCGGCACATTCAAATAACCTATAAACTCGACCGCGAAGACTTCGGGGCGCCGCTCTTCGGGGAGACCAATCTGCTCCATCACTCCCTTTTTTGCGGGTTTATACTTTTTGATCTCCCCTACCGAACCGACGGCAATTTCATAATAGTGATAGTTCAAACCCTGTTTCAGCTCCGACTCATCAACCTCATAGCATGGAATGGGTTGTACCTTCCTGTACCTGACCGTTTTGACCGGTCCGTTCAATCCGTTTTTCAGAAACAAGCTTGCCTTGAGTATTGCTCCGTCGTCAACAGGGAAAGGCTGATCGTAGACGGGTGACTGAAGTTTTGGTTCACTTCCGTCGAGCGTATAGCGAATCTGCGTGAAAGGCCATGGATTCAGCAGCTCT
>JBDKTZ010000623.1:0-3901 GCA_039679975.1 Prolixibacteraceae bacterium | reverse complement strand
CAGCCGCAACCAGATTGTATTATGCTTGCTACTACGTCGTTGGTGCATTATTGGTACAAAACGGAATGGAAACACAGACTCATAATGGAACCATAAATCAGTTAGGCTTGCATTTTGTTCGAACAGGTTTATTATCAGCAGAACAGGGCAAATTTTACAAACAGCTTTTTGAGCTTCGCCAAAACCAAACCAAGCAGATAAAATATGATCACACTGGAAGAATTCAGAGAACTGGCTTTGTCCTTCCCTGGTACCGTTGAAAGGCCTCATTTCGACAGGGCGGCGTTCCGGGTGATTAACAAACGGATTTATGCCACGCTGCATGAGAAGAGTGGAACGGCCAACCTGAAACTTTCGGCACAGGATCAATCTGCTTTTTGTTCCGTTGGCCAGGAGGCGGTTTATCCCGTTCCGAATAAATGGGCTTTACATGGCTGGACTACCTTTGAATTGAAGCAAATCCCCGGAGAATTAATATCGGCCGCACTGGAAGCTGCCTGGAACGAATCCGTTAACACTGCCGTCCGAAAGAAATCTTAGCCTTCCGGGCTAATCGGTGCATCTTTTGCCGACCTCCGGTTATGTCATCCAAATTGTTGCTCAGTTATAAAACCTCGCGTAAAGTGCAGGCATTCCGTTCAGGAATACCTGCACTTATCAATTTGGGATCAGCGATTTGCTTTCCGCTTCTTTACTTCATCCACTAACTTTGAAAAGGATTTATCCCTTTTCCGTTTTTCATGTTCCGAAGTAGAAAAGTGCCACGCTTCCCTCCGAAGTTTCAGATAGCTTTCATAAACTTTTTGATCCAGCTGTCCTCGGTTTACCGCTTCCAAAACAGCACAACCGGGTTCGCTGATATGCGTGCAATCCTTGAAACGGCACGATTTTGCATAGTCGGAGATGTCGAGCGCTTCGGCAAGCGAACCGGGATCGTCAACAGCCAGGCCAAATTCCCGGACGCCCGGAGTGTCGATCAAAACGCCTGAACCGTCCATCAGGATCATTTCCCGGCGGGTCGAGGTGTGCCGCCCTTTCCCGGTTGACTGGCTTATTTCGGAGGTAAGCAATACTGATTTCTCGCAAAGCGCGTTAATCAGCGAGCTTTTCCCGACGCCTGAGGAACCGACAAACACAACCGTTTCACCTTCAGAAATTGATTCGCGGAGCCGGGAAATGGTTTCAGGATTACGGACGCTTGTGATGAAGACAGGCATTTGACGGGCGACATGTTTAATCGCTTCATCTGTTCTGTCTTTATCGAAGCCTAAATCGGCTTTATTGAGTACCAGTACAGGTTTAATGTTTGCTTCCAGGATCTGTACCATGAAACGCTCGGCTCTGCGAACATTGAAATTATCGTCCAGGCTTTGTACGATGAATGCCGTGTCGACATACGAAGCAATGGCTTGTTTATCGGCAACAGTTCCGGTTTTCCTTCGATACAATGTCCGCTCACGGGGTAGCATGTCAACAATAATCCCCTTATTCTCGCCGAAGGATTGAAAAATCACCCAATCGCCTGTACAAGGCAACTCAGCGTCTGATTTCCCATACATCATGTTTCCCGTTAAGTCACACTGAAACCATCCGCTTTCGGAAATAACTTCGTAGCATGTCCGGTGTACGATGGTGATACGCCCATGAGCGAGGGCGCGATGTATTGAATCCTGTTTTAGCTGGTTTAACTTATCGTTCCAGCCATATGTATTTAAATTAATCATTGCTGTACCTTTTTTGCGATGTAAGACGAATAGCCAAATCACAGATAAAATTAAATCGGAATTTGTGAATATTGTTTTCGCTATTCATTGTCTTTATGTGTTTTGCATACACGGAAAGCGCAACCACACTTTCATCATGGTATGCCGGTTAAAAAGCTGAATGATAACAATAGAAAACTACTCTCAAAAGAATTATCCGAGAGCAAACAGAAGGACAATCTGTACAGGAAATACAGATTGTTTACAATACCAAATCCGATTTATATGAAGTCTTTAACATTCCGCAAAGATAGATAAAATTTGTCACAACGGAGAACGTATCTGAGAGAAGTGTCTTCGAAACCAACTTCTTCTCATTTGCAATTGAGTCTCAGTTATACCTGTACAATAATATGACCCTGGAAGCGCGGGTAATATATGGCGGACGGTGAGGTTTCAGCTCATTCGTCCGCTTATTCAGATGCCGTCAGCATTCCTAATACCTCCAAGTAATGGGTCGGTGATACTTGTTTCCCCGTTTTCCACATGACCGGCAAAACGTTGTTCAAAATCAGGATAACCTTCCACCTTAACGCTGTAGTCGTACCATCCGGAGCTGGACGACAAATCGAACCGGATTTCTTTTGATCTTTCTTTTTGTTCGAATGTTTCCTGTTTTCTTTGGTATGAATGATCCACAACCTGCACATTTAATTGTTTGCGTTCCGGGTTCTGAATCACGAGATGCAGATCTGCGGAACCGGCCATGTGATTTACCAGAACATCGATTGCCGGGAAATGGCTGAACTTTCCTTTGAATTCTCTGAAAAAACCATTGGGACCATATCCTTTGAAATGGTAATCGTCATTGGTCTGAGGAATCGAATAGACCAGCTCTTCGCCTTCTGTGGCTGCAAAATTGAAACAAGCAGGCTCCCGGTTGTTTTCGAGAGCAATCAGATCATAAAGCTGAAATGGTGCCGAGATCTTTTTGGTTTTGGATAATCCGGCCTGGCAACCGAAGATAAATGCTAAAGCTTTTTTATCCGGCCGGATCGTTGTGTTTAACGACAAATTGTATGGAATGGCGCAAGCCGGTTTGGTTCCGGGTTCCTGTCCGGGCAAGAATTGTTTGAGCTTATTGTTTGATTGAAGTTCCCGGAGGAGTTGATCATTCAACTCTTTGAAGTCACCTGGCAACTTTTTGTCTTTGGCAGAGTAGATCCGTTTGATCTGTTTGTCCCGATCCACCAGCAAATCCTGCGATGGGGATCCATCATCGGCTTTTCGGAATACGGAGGTTAAATCGCCGCAAACGGCTCTGCGCCATGCGCCAATATTCTCTTCAATCACTTTTTTGCCGGTTTTCTTTTCAATAAAGTGTTCTAAAAACTGGAGGGAAGAAGTGTGATCGAAAACTTCGCTGTTCACAAAACCACCTTTAGACCAGGGCGATGCAATAACCAGAGGGACACGGAACCCGAGTCCCAGGTTGTCTTTTTCTTCCACGAATTCTTCTTCTGTCGGGATTTGAGTGGTTGCGCCGTCTTTTGCTTTTCCCTGAAGGGGAGCTGCAAAGGGAGGAAAATGATCGAAATAGCCATCGTTCTCGTCGTATGTCAAAATGAAGATGGTTTTCTTCCACACTTCGGGATTTTTGGTTAAAATGTCGAGCGCTTCAGAGACATACCAGGCACCAAACCACGGCGATCCGGGATGGTCAGAAAATGCGCAGGGCGCTACCAGCCAGGAAACCATCGGTAATTTTCCTTCGTTTACATCTTTTCTGAACCGGTGAAAAATATCTCCTTTAGGAACGCTTACTTTTTTGCCATCGAATTCGAGCAGTTCCAATTCCCGATAATGGGGATCATCCGTATTGGTGATAAAAGCTTTGCGGTGAATGGCCTTCTCATGTTCGCTAAGCCTTTCAAAATTTTCCTGACTGTATGTTTCCAAATCTTTTTTTAATTTCTCAATGGTCGCCCGGGTCTTCTCCAGCTCATCATTTTTCACTTCGCCTGATTGTTCCAGCCGCGTCAGCCGATCCAGTTCAGACTGCATGAACCTTCGGTGTCCGGGATGAAAACGGACCTGATACTGTTTACTGAACTCCAGATCATTGTCGGTGAAGTTGGCCAACCAATAGTCTTCGTCGTCTGAAAGACCTGTCGGAATACTCAATTCGTTTTGATAGA
>JBDKTZ010000322.1:0-12497 GCA_039679975.1 Prolixibacteraceae bacterium | reverse complement strand
GTGGAAGTGCGCGATGTCCGGTCGCAAAATTATACCAACTGGAAAAACGGAGAATTGATCTTCATTGATACACCAATGGATGAAGTAATCAGAAGACTGGAAAGAAAATTTGATATTGAAACAGAAGTCAGGAACAGGAATTTTTATAAATCTGTTTTCAATGCCACTTTTAAAAGTGAGAGCTTAAAGGAAATTCTCGACTACATTCAGTATTCATGTACTGTCAGCTATCAATTGATACGGGAAAAAGGAACAACACGTGTCATATTTAAGTAAGAACAGTAAACCTAACCTAAATCAAAGCCTATGACAAGTTAAGAAGAAAAGACAACAAAAAGGAGATGCTCCAACATCTCCTTCTCTCATGACATGTGCCGGCCAACCTTTCAAATTAACAGGCACAAGGAAATTGAATCAAGTAAACTCAAAATCAAGACAAATTTATGAAAAAAAAACATTGTCAGTTGATTTCCATGCTTCATTCGATATGGAAATCTAAATTCGTAAGTATGATGAGAATAACGCTGTTTTTTATACTGATCGCGGTTACTCAGGTAATTGCAGGGAAAACTTATTCGCAGAATTCCAGGCTTAGTTTACACCTCAAAAATGTGCCTGCGAAGAACATTTTGCAACAGATTGAAGACAATACCGGATATTACTTCATTTATGATGCCTCCGTGGTGGATGTGGAAAGAAAAGTCAGTATTGAAGCCATTGATGAAACGATCACCGGCATTCTGGATGCACTGTTTGACGGCAGCAACGTGGAATATAAGATCAATAACAGGCAGATCGCGTTGACGGCTGGATCATTCGCTCCTGCTGTCAGCCAGCAAACAAAAATCTCCGGGAAGGTGACTGATCAGGCAGGCATGCCGTTACCGGGAGTCAGCGTAACTATAAAAGGGACAACGAATGGAACCATTACAGGTACTGATGGCAGGTATCAGTTAGCGAGTGTGCCGTCTGATGGGGTACTGGTCTTTTCTTTTGTTGGGATGAAAACTCAGGAGGTTCCTGTGGGAAAACAAGCCCAGGTTAATATCGTATTGTTGGAAGAAACCTATGGAATTGAAGAGATCGTTGCTATTGGATATGGTACTCAGAAAAAATCGTCCATTACCGGTGCTATAGCCTCCATGCCGGCTGAAGACGTGGAAAACATACCGGTACCTAATCTTTCTAACGCTTTGGCAGGTCGCATTAGTGGCGTTTATGTTAATCAGGCGTCAGGATTACCAGGTTATGCTGCGTCTATCCGGGTTCGTTCGGTGAATACATGGAAAGACACAGGAAATGATCCCCTCTATGTTATCGATGGAGTGATCTCGGACAAGAGTTCGTTCGATGCCCTGGATTATTCTGAGGTTGAAAGCATTACCGTTCTTAAAGATGCTGCATCCGGCGCGATCTATGGTGCCAGGGCTGCTAACGGTGTAATTCTTGTAACCACCAAAACGGGAGAAGCAGGAAAGTTCAAATTGGATTACAACTATTCCTACAGCTTTGACAGACCATCTCAATTGCCGGATTATATGAATATGGCTAATGCCGTAAAATTCAACAATATGGCTAATGTAGCCTCTGGTCAGCCACTATTCGCTGATGAAGAGGAAGTGGCTTATTACAATGAAAATGACCCTGCAAAAGATTATTATGATAAAGCATACAACGATGCCGTTTTGCAGAAACATTCACTGACAGCAACAGGAGGAACAGACAAAGTCAGATATTTCGTTGGAGCTTCTTACTTCGACCAAACCGGCTTTATTGAAACAACCGGCTTTAAAAAGTTCAATATCCGATCGAACCTGGACATTAAATTTACTGAAGATTTGAGCGGAACATTTAAGTTTTCCTATAATGAAGGGGAAACATCGAGGTTCTCCTATCAGGAAGATAATGTTTCAACTTTTGACACCAACCCGGAAGGGGGTTTTCTTATCGGGAGATTGTTATACTACCTGGCTTTCACAAGGCCAATGACCACTGACGGGCATTTCATCAACCCCGGATGGATTGGAAATCCACTGGCCTTTATCAAAGAGGGAGGAACAAATAAAACAACCAATAATAATACGGATTTTCAGATAGGGTTGAAATATAAAGTACCCAAAGTTGATGGGTTGTCTGTCTCCGGTAACTTCAGCCGCAATTTAAGTGTATCGAGTAATAAGCATTATGAGGTTAAACCGACTGTCTACGATGTTGTCAGATTAGGGACCCATGGATTGATTTATACGGACGAAATTATAGGTGCCAGAAAAACATCTTATCCCAGCAAAGAATATCTGGGTCAACGGCAAATCACCAATAAAAGTTATCAACTCAATTTTTCTGTCAATTATGAAAAAACCTTCGACAAGCATAATATCAATGCTGTAGCGGTTTATGAACAGAGTGAAGGTATTGACAATACTTTCTATGGTGTCAGGGAAAATTTCCCTTTGCTTCAGAGAGATCAGTTCTGGGCAACAGGAAGCTCACGTGACGACTCGTATGTGGATGGATCGGACTATGAATACGGACGCGCGTCATACATTGGAAGACTTTCGTATCAGTATGATGAAAAATATTTTCTGAACGCGACAATTCGTCGTGACGGCTCTATGTTGTTTGCACCGGGTTACCGCTGGGGAAATTTTCCTTCGGTTGCATTGGGATGGGTTTTGAGCAATGAAAATTTTATGAAAGAAGGGTTTTTCGATTACCTGAAACTTCGTGCAACCTGGGGATTGGCCGGAAATGATGCTGTTGGCGGATGGGAATGGGCCGAATCGTTCAAGACGAATGGAAGTTATATGATGGGTACATCGATGGTGCCAAGGGTGGTGTATAATGGCATTGTAAATGGAAAGCTGACTTGGGAGAAAACCAGCGAATTCAATATTGGTTTGGACTCTCGTATCCTTGATGGGCTTATTTTCAATCTGGAATATTATTACCGGCATAATTATGATATCCTTGACAGCCGGATCGTTTCGCTTCCCGCTTCTTTTGGCGGAAGTATGCCACCGGTGAATTACGGGATTGTTAATGCCGAAGGCGTTGAATTTGAGTTAGGCTATTCCGGAAAAGCGGGAGAAGTTAACTATGGGGTAAAAGCGAACTTAACTTATGCTGTCAATAAGGTGAAAGAGAAAGATGTGGCGGAAAATGTCCGTGATGTGAATAATCCTATCGACAGGAGTACCGACTATGTTGCATGTTTGGTGTCAAAAGGCATTATGAGGACCCAGGCCGATATTGATGCCCTTCCTGACGGATATACCATTTACGGGAAACAACCTGCGCTTGGTGCGCTTAATTTTGAGGATGTCAGCGGATTGGAACCCGGTAAACCGGATGGGAAGATTGATGACTATGACCGGCAGGTGATGAAAGGGAAACACTATCTCCCTCCGTATACCTACGGTTTAAATCTGACAGCCGATTGGAAGGGATTTGGAGTGGATATTTTCTTTCAGGGAGCCCTTGGGGTATCTAAAATGTATAACGACGGATATGGCCGGAGATTTCATCAGGGAGTAAGACCTCCTCAATTCTGGGTGGACTCCTGGACACCCGACAACATCAATGCAGAATATCCGCAGGCAGTGGGATGGGACTATACCATGGATCACCTGGAATCGACATTCTGGCTTAAAAAAGGAAATTATCTGAGGTTGCAATATGCAAACCTGAACTATTCCCTCCCAAAACATGTCGTCCAGGCAATTCGATTGGACAATGTGAAATTTTTGCTGACCGGTACCAATTTATTCACCATATCTCCCTTCGATTATTACGATCCTACACTTAGTGAAATACGAGGCTACCCGACCATGAGAACGATTACCCTGGGAGTAAATGTTACGTTTTAATGAATCAATTTAACTTAAGCAGAAATGAATAGAATAACTTATTTGGTTGGAAGTATTTTATTAATACTGATTGCTTCGGGGTGTGATCCTCTTGGTAAAGAAAACCTGACAGCTATTTCGAACGATGATGTTTATACAATCCCCGAGGTTGCCGAAGCATATGTAAACGATATTTACGCGAATTTTATGCCGGGATTTGATGTTAATGAAGGTGCCAATTGTGATGAGGCCATGCAGGGAACGAATGTGGCTTTGATCAGCGGTTACCTTAATGGGACAATTACAGCAGATTCATATGATTATCAACCTTACAGTGAGATCAGAAGTATCAATATTTTCCTGGCCGGAATTGAAAACGCCACTTTTGACACAGCGGTAAAAGGACGTTTAAAAGGTGAAGCGCTTTTTTGGAGAGCGTGGGCCTATTTTAAGATGGTCAGGGCTTATGGCGGTGTCCCGCTGATACTGGTCCCTCAATCCCCTGATGAGGGAGAAGCCGTTTTTACTCCACGCTCGACCACATCGGCTTGTTTTACCCAAATTATTAAAGATCTGGACGATGCTATTGCATTGCTTCCCGATCCGACCGGCAACGGACGGATTGACAAAGGAGTAGCTATGGCTTTCAAAGGAAGGGTAACACTATTCCATGCAAGTCCCCAGTTTAACCGTAGTAATAACCTTCAATTGTGGCAAGCTGCTTACGATGCCAACGATGCTGCCGTTACCTATTTGGATGGGAAGGGGAAAGGTTTGATGGAAAATTTCAGCGAGATTTGGACAAATGAAATGAGCAAAGAAGTGATCATGGTAAGGAGATATGCTTATCCTGAAGCGACAAACGGATATTCACAGGTTTGCGTAATGCCGCTGAAGTATGGTGAATCGGGATGCGCCCATGGCAATCAACCTTCACTGGAACTGGTAAATGCTTTTCCCATGAAAGATGGTTCCAAATGGGATCCTGAATCGATGGATTACACCGCCTTGTTTGAAAATCGTGATGACCGGTTTTATTATACAATTGCCTATAACGGAGCTGCTCCTTATCTCAAGCCGATGTTTGGAAAAGAAAACATGTGGACCTACTTTTATGATAAAGATGGCAATCCTTCAACCGGCGTCAATGGTAAAGAAATCAGGGCCGATTTTATCGATGGATATGAATCATTATCTGGTTTCTACACTCCAAAAATGATGGATCCGACACTTGATGCGACAAATAAACTCGATGGACAGATTGACTGGATTGAAATCCGTTATGCTGAAGTAATTATGAACCTGGCGGAGGCAGCTAATGAGGTGAATAAACCCGGTGAAGCCCTTCAAATTCTTGGCCGCATCCGCAACAGGGCCGGAATCGAAGCAGGAACAAACGGGAAGTATGGCATTACTGCCACTACAAAAGATGGGATCAGGCAAACGATCATGGATGAACGTTTTGCTGAATTTGCCTTTGAAACCAAACGGTTCTGGGATTTAAGGAGATGGAGGATCTATAAATCGCATATGGAAGGGCTTGAAGGAGGTAACCGGCATGGCTTACGGGTCGAGTGGGATGGAACAACGGCTAACCGGCCCACCGGACTGGAAGATATTAATCAGATCTGGAACCAGTTCTCGGCCAGTGTTGTCGACGATACCCAGCCAATTACGATGCTGTCGGAAGACAAATATTCCTTCTTCGGGATCCCGTCCTCGTATCTGGAAAGGAATAGTAAACTTGAACAGAACAATAGCTGGGGAGGTACTTTTGATCCTCTCGAATAAGGCCCTTTAATTGTGGTAACTATGATTGTAAATTAATAATCTGCATTCCAAAAAATCAAACAACTACAGAGATCATCGTTATCCTGTTTGACGGATAATGATGATCTCTGAAAATTGATATCGTGCTTTTTTAAAATCAAAGTTGATTGGTTGTGCTTTGTACCTTTCAATAGCCCGGGTTTGGAAATCATGGTTTCAAATTATTTATCAATGAAGCGATATAGGAAAATTATACTCTTGACTTTGGTCTTCGTGACCATTCTTTTTCAGTCACAAAGCCAGGATTTATATTACGGAACAGGACAATGGGATTCTCAGGGCCTGGGAAATCACAGGGCTGTCATTTATGTCGGGAAGCCCTCGGATGTGGTGAAGGTGCAGGTAATGTGGCGTAGACTCGATAATGTGGAAGATAAAAATCTGATATTGACAGATGCATTGACAGGGCAAAGAGTAACCAATATTTTTTACACAGAAAAAAATAAGGATTTTGCTGAAATCGTATTTCAACCGGTTTCAGGAGAAGGTCTCTATTACTTGTATTATATGCCCGGACGAATAACCGGAAGATGGTGGCATCCGGATGCTGTTTATGAAAAACCGGAGAATACGTATGATCCTGAATGGAAGAACAGGATCGGTACCGGACAGGAAATCGATCAGGCACAAACAATGGCTTTTGAGAGCAAAAGCGATTACCACAGTTTTTATCCGATGGAAGTTCCGGTTACAGAAAAAGAATTGTCATCATTGCTGGAGAAAAACAGCGAAAAAGAATTTCTGATTTTTCCTGAAGACAGGAATTTTCCGGTGCGAATGACCGAGACTATTCCTTTACGTTGGTACAAAAGAAACGTGAATTACCTGTTTGAAGGAAGAGCTATGCAGAATGAATCGTATGCGTGGCAACTTGGAATTTTTGCGCCTTTTCAGGCGTTGAATAATATCACGATTCGTTTTTGTGATCTGAAAAATGAAAAAGGCGCTATCCTTCCTTCTTCTTCATTGAGATGCATCAATCTGGGAGGACGAGATCATCTGGGAAAAACTTTCAAAAAAGAGGTGAATATCCCTAAGGGAGAGGTTCGCTCTATGTGGATCATTACAGATATACCACCTGATCAGCCACCCGGTCTGTACCAGGGAAAGGTTTCAGTCTCAGCCGGAGGAACCAGGGAGTACACCGTGGATGTCCATTTGGAAATCCGGAACCGGATCGCCGAAAACAGGGGTTATGACACGCCTCAAAATCAATCCCGACTGAACTGGCTTGATTCGGATATCGGTCTGGACGATGAACTGATTGCCCCTTACAAACCGGTGGTCCTGAAAGGGCGGACGGTATCTGTGCTTGGCAGGCAACTGACGTTTAATAAATTTGGGTTACCTGAAAAAATAGTCAGCACGTTTACCTCAAGCAACCATGAGACAGGAGGTCCGGAAAAAAGCATTCTTGCTGAAGCAATTCATTTTGACTTGATCCAACACGGGCAAACCATCAGATTTTCAGCGAAAATGCCTGAGATAACCCTGCATACAGAGGGGGCTATTGCCTGGCAAACTACCTGTTTTTCAGACAAAGTTGATCTGTCAGTGAAAGCAAAAATGGAATGCGACGGGTATATCAATTATGAAACCGTCCTTTCAGCAAAGAAAGATGTTGATCTGGAGGACGTAAGGCTGGTGATCCCCTGCAAGAAGTCAACCGCCAGATATCTGATGGGCATGGGCAAACAGGGAGGTTTCACTCCACAGAGGCTGGAGTGGAAATGGAATCAGGAATATGCCAATAACATGATTTGGCTCGGCGATGTGAACGGGGGATTACAATTAAAGCTGAAGCATTTGGTGCCCGACTGGAAATTGGCTACCTTTGAAGGTGCGGGACCGTACCGCGACTGGAGTAATGAAGGGAAAGGAGGCTGCAACGCTGTCTCCGTAAAGGAAGAGGTGGTCGTGACTGCTTATACCGGTGCAAAAAAAATGCGGGCAGGAGATAAAATGGTGCTGAACTTTGGACTTCTGATCACTCCTTTTAAAACAATGGACGATAAACATTGGAACGAGAAATATTATCACGCCGACAACAATCCGGTCAAAGCAGCAGAAAACGGTGCGACCATCATGAATATTCATCATGCCAATGAGTATAATCCCTATATCAACTATCCCTTTCTTTCAGGTGATCCGTTGAAGTCGGTCATAAAAAAAGGTCGGGAACTTCAAATCAGAACAAAACTATACTATACAGTCAGAGAACTTTCTGTACATCTCCCTGAACTATGGGCCTTACGTCATCTGGATGATGAGATATTCTCCCGTACCAATGTGTTGGTTCTTGCAGACACCCATGTGAAGAGAGATCCCAACAGTATTTACGGGATGACAGGCCATTCATGGCTCCTCGAACACCTTAGAACCAATTACGATCCTGCCTGGCATGATCCTTCTGTCGGAGCAGACGGGGATATGTCGATCCGTACCCAGGGACTTTCCCGTTGGCATAACTATTATATTGAAGGATTAAATTTTCTGATAAAAAACTTTGGGATCAGGGGATTATACCTGGATGGCGTTGGTTACGACAGGGAAATTATGAAACGCATCCGTAAAACAATGGACCGGGCGGCTGACAGTTGTCTGATCGATTTTCATTCGGGTAATGCCTTTGATCCGGTATATGGACTGAACAGTCCTGCCAATAACTATATGGAGCTATTTCCGTACATGAACAGTCTTTGGTTTGGCGAAGGGTATGATTATAAGTCAAGCCCGGATTATTGGTTGGTGGAAATTTCAGGAATACCCTTTGGATTGTATGGAGAAATGCTTCAGGATTGTGGAAATGCATACAGGGGAATGGTTTATGGAATGTCAACCCGTTATTACGGAAGTTGCAGGCCCATGAATATATGGAAGCTCTGGGATTATTTCGGTATGACAGGATCTGAGTACATCGGTTACTGGGATGCCGCTAATCCGGTAAGAACAGGCCATAAAGATATCCTGGCAAGTGTTTACCGCAAAGAAGGTAAAGTTATGATCGCAGTCGGTAACTGGACGGATACTGACCAATCTGTCAGTTTATCGATTGACTGGAAGAAATTGGGACTTGATCCGGAAAAGACTATAACAGAAATTCCGGCTATCGATGATTTGCAGGAAGAGGGTGAAGCAGATGTCAGTCAACTTCGTATTCCTGCTTCAAAGGGGCTTATTATTATTGTAAAAAGCATCGACCAGATAACCAAAATCAAATAATGCTTCTAAATCTACTGAATATGAGAAGTTCTGTTTTAATAATGGCTTGTTTTTTTCTTGTACTGTCTGCATGCGACCGGAGGCAGATACAGAATCTGGCCATACAAGGAGAGCCTGTGGCAAAAACCATTCTGAAAATAAGTTTTGACCGATCTGATCCGGGAAAACAGTATGAATTTAAATGGAAAATTGGAGAATCGCAAAACGGGGAGTGGAAAGAGCTTCCGGGAATATATTCAGCAGAAATCGTTTTACTGATCGATTATGTTGGTAAGTTTTTAAAATGTGAAATCACCCCGGTTCAGGAAGATGGAAGTAAAGGAAGTCCGGTTTCAGTTGTAACGGGTTCGCCGGTTATCTATGATGGAAATCCTAATACCGACTGGTTTAAAGATGCCGGTGTTGGTGTCATGCTTCACTTTCTGAAAGATATATTTGCCAAAGACGGAGGTTCAAAAGAGTGGAATGATGCGGTTAATCGGTTTGATGTGGAGCGGTTTGCCGACGACTGTCACGAAGCCGGTGCTGCATATGTCATGTTTGCGTTGGGACAGAACGACGGATATTACTGTTCCCCCAATGCCGCCTACGACTCCATTGTTGGAGTGCAATCCGGAGAACTTTGCAGCACTCGTGACCTGCCGGCTGACCTTTTTGATGCGCTGGACAAAAAAGGGATCCGGATGATGTTCTACCTGCCTGGTAATCCGCCGATCCGGAATGAGCCGGTCGATAAAAAATTTCAATATACCTACGGTAAAGATTCCCCGACATCGCAGTTCACGCAAGCTTGCTGGGAAGCCGTGATCCGGGAATGGAGCTTTCGTTACGGCGAAAAGAATTCAGGCTGGTGGTTCGACGGGATGTATCGTGGAGGAATTATCGAAACCCGTTCGGACATGAGCCTGAGACATAACATCAGCACCCATACACTTGCTGCGAAGGCGGGTAATTTCAACAGCATTGTCACATACAACTATGGGGTCGATACCATTCAAACGAACTCGCCCTACGATGATTACAGTGCCGGTGAGGAAAACAAGATCGGACAGTTGCCTGAAAGCCGCTGGGTGGTTAACGGGGCGCAATGGTTTTTGTTTACTTATCTCGGGAAATGGTGGGGCGACGGCGGGACCCGTTACCAAACGGGTGAACTGACCCACTGGGCTGAGAAGGTATTTGAAAAGGAAGGCGTGCTTTGTTTCGATATTCATGCAGAGAAAACAGGGATGATTGATCCGGAACAGATCGCTCAGGTAAAGGCTGTAAGAGAAAAATTTGAGGAAGTCAGAAAAAAAAGATAAAGCAAATGTAAACCAATACTAAACCGAATAAAAATGACGAACTTTTTTTTAACGCTGGTTGCCTTCTTTTCGTTTGTTGAAATTTGTGCAGCTCAGTCGGATGAGATTATTTCTACGAAAGCTGCAAGAGAAAAGTATGAACAATTTTTAAAAGGAAAGAGCTTTCTCGCGTTTCCTGAGTTAAGGGAAAAACCTCTTAAATGGTTCGATTCCATTCCTGAAGGCAGGGTAATACAGGCACTTCATTCTGAAAACTTTGTTCTGAACGCCCACCCGGGAGAGTTTTTTGTATATCAGCTGGGGGTGTGGGCTCCGGGGAAAGACGTTTCTCAGGTTCAGGTTCAGTTTTCCGGGTTAACCAAAGGAAACAGCAGTACAATTCCTGTCGGAAAGATGACTTGCTTTAATGCGGGCGGGATTGATTTTAAAGGGCTGCCTTTTACAAAGGAGATCACAGTCCCGGCAGGGCGGATGCAGGCGCTTTGGATAGGAATTGACCTTAGCGGCATCGATGCCGGGAATTATAAAGGTTCGGTTGCTGTGAAAGCCAACGGTGAAAACCAGGTTGTACCGTTGCTGTTAAAGATAGCCGGCGATCCGGTTGAGGATCATGGATATAGCGAAGGTAAACGCTTATCGCGGCTTAACTGGCTGAATTCGACTGTCGGAATTGACGAACAAGTCACGAAAGGCTATCCGCATGTAAAAGCAGAGGGAAAGAAAATCGCTGTTCTTGGCAGGACTTTGGAGATTGCAGCAGATGGCCTGCCGTCGTGCATTAATAGTCATTTCACAGGATCAAATGAATCGCTTGCCGAAACAGGCGCACCGGTAGTTAGTCACCCTTTCCGCTTTATCGTGGAGAAAGAAGACGGAAAAACAGTCCGGCTTTCACCCGGTAAGCTGACTTTTACGGAACAAACCCCTTCAAAAATAGTCTGGAAAGTAGTCAGCACATCGGATGAATGCGAGCTGGAATGCACAGGGCAGATGGAATTTGATGGTTTTGTGGATTACCGGCTGAAACTAACGAGTAAAATGCCTCTGAAGATAAAGGATGTCCGGCTGGAAATACCCGTGGTCAAGGAAAAGGCGGAATATATGATGGGGCTTGGACATGAAGGAGGAACCCGTACTGCTGACTGGAAATGGAAATGGGATACGACAAAAAACCAGGATATGTTGTGGGTCGGAGCAGTGAATGGCGGATTGCGGGTGAAGTGGAAAGCGGAGAACTATGTTCGTCCGCTGGTGAACATCTACTATGAATTTGGTAAGCTGAAAATGCCCCCTTCATGGGGTAATGCAGGGCGGGGAGGTGTTGATGTGACAGAACAAAACAAGGACGTGCTGATCAATGCCTATTCCGGAAAACGTGAAATGAACCCCGGAGAGCACCTGAATTACGATTTTGAACTGCTTATTACGCCATTGAAAGTCCTGGACCGGAAGATCAAATTCGGCGACCGGTATTATCACGGAGGCGGGACCAATACTTCAGTGAAAGTAGAGAATGCCAAAAAGGCCGGGGCCAATATCATCAATATTCATCATGCTGAAGACATTTACCCGTTTATTAATTATCCTTACCTGGATGCGAATGTGGAGGAACTGAAACAACTGGTAAAGGATGCTCATGACAACAACCTGCGCATGAAAGTTTACTACACTACCCGTGAGCTGACTAAAAATCTGCCGGAGTTTTGGGCCTTCAACAGTCTGAATGGTGAGGTGATTTTCCCAGGACCGGGAAATGACAGCCGGACGGAAGCCTTGCATCCGAACGGTCCGAATGAATGGCTGATAAAAAATCTGAGAGAAAAATACATACCCGCCTGGTATAATCTGGTAGGGGAAGGGAAATTTAAGGGTGAGACTGATTTATCAGTGATCACCACCCCCGACAGGCGGCTGAACAATTTCTATGTGGCCGGTCTGGACTGGATGGTTCGGAACATGGGGATCGATGGGGTATATATCGACGATTCGGCGCTTGATCGTTTTACGCTGCGCCGGGCAAGGAAAATAATTGATCAGTACCGTCCGGAAGGGAGGATGGATCTTCATAGCTGGAATCATTTTAATAAATGGGCCGGTTTTACGAGTTGCTTAAATCTGTATATGGATCTGCTTCCTTATTTTGATCTGGTATGGATTGGTGAAGGACGAGACTATAACCGGAAGCCGGATCATTGGCTGGTTGAGGTTTCGGGGATCCCGTTTGGTTTGAGCGGACAAATGCTGGAAGGCGGCGGAAACCCCTGGAGGGGAATGGTTTACGGCATCACGAACCGTG
>JBDKTZ010000350.1:0-3122 GCA_039679975.1 Prolixibacteraceae bacterium | reverse complement strand
TAAGGAATATCCTGAACAGCCGTTTTTTTATCAATGGCCATATTCGCTGCCACTGCTGCCGACTGACCAAGTATCATGAAAACAGGCTCCATACGAATGGAACCATAGGCAATGTGGCTGCTTGAAACACAAACAGGTACCAGAAGATTGGTACACTCTTCCTTTGGGGGAACGATAGATCCATAGGAAATGGAATAGGGAGCAGGCGGGCTTACACCGATATCGCCTTCATTCTGAACATACCCTTCCGGAGTAATGTAACGCTGCACATTATGCGAATCCATGGCATACGAACCCATCCCCACCGGCCTGGGAACCTCACGTTTCAGCAATACATCGTTTTCGGTGGTGACATATTCTCCGATCATCCGGCGGGCTTCGCGCACATAAATCTGATGCGGCCAGTTGCCGTTGTCTTTAAACTCGTCTCTGGCCAGTCCCCACGTCGCCATTTTCGTACGGATATCCTCAGGCACCCGAAGATCGTTGGCAACAAACCACAAAAGTCCCATCTGGTAATCCTGATGCTCTTTGATAATTTCGCGCCTTCTTTCGTAGCTTGCCTCCGGGTAATCGTAATTCATCCCGATATTGTCACTGCTGAACGGACCGTGGTTGTTGGTATCCGTTTTTTTATTCGGAATGTCGTCGAATTTTTCAAACCAGTCTTTACGTCCGGTATCGAACATGCGCACAAGCAATTCATACTGCGTTGAGTCGTAATTTTCAGGTTTGGGAAAAGGTATCCGGTTTTCGGGGTGGTTGGTCATACACATCCGAAAGCAATAAGCCTGGATCTTATGATCGCCGGCACCATAATCGCCCGGGTATTCGGTTGAAATGCGCGGAAGTACCCCGCTCGCCGGATCACCTGGAATTTTATAGGGTGAGATTTTTGCCCTGAACCAGTGCTGGTGATGCAAAACGCCGGTTTGCACCCCGTTCCACTGCTCGCCGTAAGTATCCTTGCTTTCACGCCCCACATGGAAACTCACGCCTGCCGAAGCCATCAAATCGCCTTCATAAGTGGCATCGATAAACATTTTACCCTCAAAAGTTTTTCCTGAAAGGGTAGTAAACGAGACGATTTTCCCGTCGGCTTTTACCACGCCATGTTCGCGGTCAAGCCATTCATCACGAAAAACAACAATATCGTTCTCCTTTACAAAGCCTTCGAAAACCTGTTCAGCCACATGCGGTTCGAAAATCCACATCGTACGGTTCTCACCATCCATGGCCACGGTACCCTGACCTTTGTTTCCATATTCGCTGTGTTTTTGCCATATCCAGGCCGATGAATCGTTATAATGCATCCACACGCGGTGATAAAATTCCCTCGAAAGTCCTCCGATGACGGCCTTGTTCCCGGTGTCGGTATAGCCCAGTCCGCCGGAAGTAAGTCCACCGAGGTGTTTGTCGGGCGAAACAATGATTACCGATTTTCCCGACTCCGCCACTTCAACGGCCGAAATAACGGCAGCAGAAGTTCCTCCGTAAACAATTACATCGGCAGTAAACTGATTTTCAGTTTGTTTCGCGTTACACCCGGTAATCGCCACGACCAAAAGCAATCCCGCAACAGTATTTGTTATTCTCTTCATCCTTGACAATTTTTGATATTGAACAGGCTTCAATTTACAATTTTTATTTTGGAACATAACCCAGAATCTGCTTGTCTTTCACCAGTTGGTTTCTCAGTTCCTCATACGCTACATTCCGGACATCGCACCCGTCATCAATAGCCAGCGCCGCCGCTGTGGCAGCCGATTGACCAAGCACCATAAAGACCGGTTCCATCCGGATCGAACCGTAGGCAATGTGGGTTGCGCTCACACATACCGGAACCAAAAGATTGGTACACTCTTCACTTTTTGGAACAATAGACCGGTAACTCACGGGGTAAGGAGGAAAGCCATGAGCTTCGACGTTCCCTTCATTTTGTACAAAACCGTTGGCATCCACATACCGTTGTACCTGGTGTGAGTCCATTCCGTATGCACCCATTCCCACCGGGTCGTCAACCACGTCAAAGCCCTCACAATTCCGCTGCGTCATGACATAATCGCTGATCATTCGCCGGGCCTCTCTCACATAAAGCTGTTCCTGCCAGCCGTCTTCCCGTTCATATTCGTCCTTGCAGGTTCCCCACTTCGAAACCACGGCTCTTACTTTTTCGGGAATCCGGGGATGATAGGCCAGCGTCCACATCAGTCCCTGCTGATATTTACGATGACGCTCAATAATTCTGTCCCGTTCTTCATACGAGGCTTCCGGATAGTCGTAATTTTGTCCTATGAAATCGGTGGAAAAACCTTTTTGGTTGTTCGTGTCGGTCTTCCTGTTTGGCATAGGTGTATTGATCCAGGGAACAAGCGGATCTCCGTAAGTGTACATTTCTTCGACGGGTCCCCCGGCCGCTTCGTAATTTCTAAAGAGAAGTTCGTATTCCAGTTCATTATAACCTTCCGGTTTTGAGAAAGGGATTCGGTTCTCCGGAGCATCGGTAAGTGTCATCCGGAAGCAATAAGCCTGAATGCATTTATCACCCTGACCGTCGACTCCAGGCCCGCCATTAACAATGAACGGCAGTAATCCGCTGGCAGGATTTCCTTTGACCACGTAGGGATCGACGCCATCGATAAAATTATGATGGGCGCTGTTGAGAGAAACGGTTCCGCGCAACGTTATGCTGTATTTATTAGCCTGTACGCCGTTTAATGTTTCACCATATTGTTTGTTCGACTCGCGTCCCACCGTATAAGTCACGCCGGCGACTGCCATCAAATCGCCTTCATAAGTAGCATCTATATACATTTTGCCCCTATACGAAACGCCATTTTCCATGACAATTTCATCAATCTTTAATCCCTGTTTTTTTACACCGGTTTTCCGGTTCAGGCGTTGTTGGTATACGATGTCGACCTTTTCAGCTTTCAACATCTGGTGATACACTTCTAAGGCAGCCGAAGGTTCGAATGTCCACATGGCGTCTTCCTTTCCGATATTCCTGCCCTCCCTGTACTCTTCCGGCTTTTGCCATTTCCAGTTTTGAGGATTATCGTAATATTTTTTGACATTCTGATAAAATTCACGGGAAATCCCGCCAATCACCTGTTTATTGC
>JBDKTZ010000363.1:0-14358 GCA_039679975.1 Prolixibacteraceae bacterium | reverse complement strand
AATTTGCCGGATGTGAAAAAGCATCATCAGTCAAAGAGGTGCTGCAAAAGATAAAGAATGAAAAGGAAGCCTTTGTCATCGGAGGAGAGTCGATATACCGTCAGTTTTATCCTCTGGCCGGAAAACTTTACCTAACCCTCGTACACAAGAAATTTGACGCAGATACATTTTTTCCTGAAATTAATTATTCAGAATGGCATCAGGTGAGCAGGGAAGATTATCATGATGAAAAAAATGATTTCGACTATTCCTATATTGATCTGATCAGGGACGCCTGAGCCCAAACGGACAAGGCAGACAGGAGGCGGGAGACTGAAAGAAGGTGGTAAGGTTGCACGGTTTAGCACACAGAGCATTGCACAGGGACGGTAAATTGGAGATAGTCGACGCAAAACAGATTCTTAGATATTCAGATTCCCGGATTCTCAGACTGTCCGAATATCCGAATATCCGGATGTCTGAACAGCTGAGCATCTCGTGTCTAGTAAAGCAGCTTTCCCAGGTTTTCAAAACGATTCTGATAATCGACCATTGAACGCCGGATGACTTCATAGGCTTCTTCAACTCCATACGTATGAGTGATCTCCGTATCCTTGTCCTTTCCGGGCATATCCTTGTATGTCAGGAAATAGTGTTTCAATCGTTCCACAACGAACGAAGGCAGATCATCCACATCCCGGTAACCTTCATAAACGACATCATTGTCAAGAACGGCAATGATCTTGTCATCGGCTTCATTGCCGTCAATCATACGGAACCCTCCAATCGGAAGGGCATGGACGATAATATCGCCATGCGTAATATCTTTCTCTGTAAGCACGCAGATGTCGATAGGATCACCGTCACCCTTGATCCCCGATTTGCTTGTTTTTTCCATACAATACTCGCCAACCTGTTCTCCACAGAATGTCTGGGGTATAAAGCCATAAAGTGCAGGGATCACGTTCGAATATTTTTGAGGGCGATCAAGAAACAAGTATCCGCTGTCTTTGTCAATCTCATATTTTACCGTATCGGTAGGCACAACTTCGATAAATGCCGTTACTTTGGCGGGAGCCTCATTCCCTATTGCAATACCATGCCAGGGATGTGACTTGTATCGCAGTCCCATTAATCGTCCAATGGGATCAGATAATCTATCTACCATTCTTATTTTTTTAAAACTTAAAGATTAAACCGAACAGCCAATGAAATGTTTTCGTCAGTTCCAATATTTTCGCAATAAATACAGATGTATGCCATACTGATCACCCTTTAGTCAGGCTTATTGCTTTTTACCACGACGATTGGCTTCACCAACTGGTTTCCCTGATTATCGATAAGGGTGATCCTGTGACTGCCTGGAAGGGGGTGGATGAGCATCTGGTGCGTACCCGATGTTTGTCCCAGGTATTGTTCGTCGAGGTGCCAGAAAATAACCGCATCGGGTGACGAATGTGCGGCTTCCAGGATAACCTCGCCGGGCGTGCCGTCAAGCTGTACAGGAACGAAAACCTGGTTATTTTCGCGCGGGTAAATCATTTCCATGACATTCAACGCCGAAACTTCGGAACAATCCGGACGAAATGGCGGCAGAGGCCTGTAGAAGGGGTTCTGCCTTTTATAATACCATTCCATCACAGGAGGCAATACAAACCAGGGCTGGTGCAGCATCTCCGTGACAGGAACGCAAGCAGACGACACCTGCCATTTCCCTGTCCGGTCCAGGTGTACAAGCCGGTGATAAGGGCAGACTTCAGTGTTCAGTCCTTTTTGCATGACCATAACGGTATCGGCCTCCCCGCAATAAGCTCCGGCTCGATAGCCGCTTTCCCGGCAAACCGGAATGGCCTTCATCTCGTCATCAGGCCGAATAAACCACTTTCCTGCCGGCAACAGGCTAAACACGTCAAACATCACGGGAGCCGCGGCCGTGGTTCCCGTGATGTTTGGCCGCCCCTCACCGTCTGCATTTCCGCACCATACGGCAACCAAAAAATCACGGTTAAGTCCAACGGCCCATGCATCACGGAAACCAAAACTGGTGCCCGTTTTCCAGGCAACCTGCCGGGACGATGAAAATGATTCCCATCCTGATTCCTCATCAGGCCGGTTCACCTTCAGTAAAGCGTCGAACGTCAGCCAAACAGCTCCCGCCGATAATGGGGGACGGGCAGGAACTTTTATTGGAAATTCCTTATGCTCATAAACCGGATGTCTGAAATCATCTTCCCATGAAACTCCGTCTTCTTCCTCGTAACGGATCAACAAGCGCCCCATCGAAGCATAGGCACCGGCCAGGTCCCATAAACTCACCTCAGCTCCTCCGAGAATGATCGATAATCCATAATGTGAAGCCGGATAATCCAGCGTCGAAAAGTTCAGCCTTTTCATCAGTGAATAAAAGCGTTCATAACTGAAATCCCTCAGCATTCTGACTGCCGGGATATTCAATGATCGTGAAAGGGCCATTGCCGCAGGTACCGCTCCTGCATATTGAAGGTTAAAATTTTGAGGACTAAATCCGCCGATTTGAGTGGGAATATCAGGGACCAGTGTGTTCGGCAGGATCAGACCATCATCCTGCATCGCCGCGTACAGAAACGGTTTCAGAATACTGCCTGAACTACGGGGTGAGCTGACAATATCGACGGCCTCTCCATGAAGCCCGCCGGCAAAATCAGGTGAATTTCCCACATAAGACAGCACCTCTCCTTTCTCCACCTTCATCACCACCACGGCAGCATTATGAATTTCATTGGCTTTCAACCGGACCAGATGCTGCCGGACCAGTTCATTGACATGAGACTGAAGCTCACTGCTTAATGTTGTTATGACCCGCTCCCCGGGACGTTCCCGCATCACGCGTCCCAATAAGTGAGGAGCCTCGCGGGGAATTGCAAAGACTCTCTCCGGCAAAGGCTCCAATTGAGCAAGCTCGTTGGTGGCTGCATCTATTTTTCCTTCTTCCTCCAAACGGTCGAGTAAGCGGTTCCGCTTCTTTCGCAGTACTTCATTTCGTTTACCGGGGTAAATCAGGGAAGGAGCATTGGGAAGGACAGCGAGTGTAGCCGACTCGGCCCACGACAACTCATCGGCCCTCCTTCCGTAATACCGCCAGGCAGCAGCATCCAAACCAACCACGTTACTGCCAAAAGGCGCATGTGAAGCATACAATGCTAACAGCTCTTCCTTTGACCAGGATAGTTCAGCCCGAATAGCCAGTGATATCTCCAATAGCTTTTGTTTGAACGTACGTGGCTTTCCCTTTCTTGAAAGGCGGATCAACTGCATAGTGATCGTACTCCCTCCGCTCACCACCGCTCCACTCCTGATATTCTGCACCAACGCCCTGATCACAGATAAGGGATTCACCCCGGGATGCCAATAAAAATACTGGTCTTCAAAAGCCAGCAGGCATGTTTTATACTTTTCAGGTACGGCATCGGCATCAGGGAAACGCCACTGGCCGTCATCGGCAATATGTGCGCCCAGCAACACGCCTTCCCTGCTCTCGATCACCGTTGAAGCGGGATCCGAAAACAGTGGTCTTGGCAAACTGTACCACCAAACGATAAACAAAACGATTCCTGCACCAATTAGAGTAAGATATCTTTTCCTATTCTTTAATGTCATAAGACTAACCGCAATTATCTGACCACCTCAATCCATCCGCCTGGCCGGCGTGCGTGGATGCGATTATCGTACATGGCTTCACACTGAACAGAAGGCAGATAAAACCGTCCTTCGTAAGCCGCATTCAGCAAGATCCGGAACGTCTTCCGCTCACCGGGTTTCAGGTCAAAATAGGTATTGACCCTGTCGTCACGCACATCCTGATAATTGAACGAATCGCTTTTCAGCGGACTTTCCACATCGTTCACGCGGCCATTCAGGATTTCCCAACCCGAAGGGAAAATCGTTATCAGCGCCAGTTCCTCGTATGGCTCACGCTGCCCCGGATGCCTGACAGTGATCTCTGCCACCAGATCAGTTCCCTGTCTGATTCCGGCCGGATCAATCCTTTGCCCCTGCATATCGGTATAATGAACATCCATCAAGAGATTATTCTGAGTCGAGCTAGTATCTCCTGCAGCCGGGATCCCATCACTAATCACCCTCGCATACATGTATTTGTCCGTACTATTTTCAACTTTCACGGTCGCCCTCTTATTCTTTTGCAAAGGAAGGTTTCTTTGCCAGACTACTTTATGAGTCGTCACCTTTTCAGGTACGGAACCGTTAACCGAAACACCCGCATTTAGTTGCCCCTGCCCCGGATACCCATTGCCGGCAAACTGTGCGACAGCCATCAGGCTGTATGCCGTTGTCTGGGTACTCATCCATTCGTTCGATGCCAGGCGCTTCGCTAGTTCGATAACCAGGGGAAAAGCCTCCGTTTTACGGTTAAGCATGACGAGCGTTTCCACGATCATGGCCCGGTCTCTCAGATCGGTTCCATAGGTACCCGACAGTTCGCGATAAGGATTCACATCATTCGGCAACCTGTTGATCATGGCTTCGGCGATTTCGGGCCGCCCAGCCAACGCGTAGGCTGCTGCAAGCCTCCAACGGGCCATCAGGCTCAGTTCTTTTTCTTCCTTTAACCTGTTCATAGCGCCAATTTCCGGCTTCCGCGCCAGAGCAAGCGTATAAAGTCGATAAGCCTGTATCAGGTCAGCATGTACATAAGAATCCGAACTTTTGCGCCAGTTCCTGACCGCTTCTTTTTGAAATTTTATCCATCTGTCTTTTAATCCGAACGGCAAAGAATAACCCGACTCCTCAGCTTTCAGCATAAAATGACCGGCATAGCTGGTTCCCCACGACGAACTATGAGGCGAACCCGGCCAGTAGCTAAATCCGCCATCGCTCAGCTGGAAGTGCGCCAATCGGGACAAGGCTGTACGCACATGACCTTCAATTTCCTGTTTTCTTTCAGAAGTGATTTCGGTAAGCTGTTCCACCAGCAACTGAGGAAAAGCACCCGACACCACCTGCTCAAGACAGCCATGAGGATAACGGATAAGCTCATTCAAACGCATATTCAGATTCAGCGGAGGAATTTCTGAGAGCTCAAGCCTGGCCGTATTGGTTCCTTCCATGCCAGGGGCATCAGCAGTGACTTCCCATTTTCCCCTGGCAGGAATCATTCCTTCTTTTATATTGACGATCCTTGGATTTGAAGGTCTGACTTCTAGCTCAATCTCCTGGTTTACAGTCATATTTACGCTTTTGGCAGTGATTTTTACTTTAGCTGTCCCTGTCCTTTCTGCCACTTTTAAGCGAAAATCAACGAGCCGGTCTCCGGCCGCTTCAAAACGAACCTGTTTTGAGTCGGCTCCATCGACCGTAAGCAGCTCGTTACAGGCAATGCTCACCTCCACTTCTTTCACCTCAGGTTTCATGGCAAACACATTCACCGGTAATCCCACTTCTTCGCCAGGTCCAAGGACACGAGGCAAGGTCGCCAAAATCATTACTGGTTTCTGCACCTTTACCGACTGTTCTGCTTTACCATAAGCTCCGTCATGACCGGCTACAACCATTACTCTGACAGCTCCCACATAATTGGGCATCGAAAGCCTGTGCGTTTTACTTTTATTTTCATCCAGGGTAAATGGACCGATAAACCGGACCACAGGCTCGAAACGGTTCACCTTTCTGCGTCCTGCAGCTAACAAGCTTTCATCGCCTCCAACAGCAAAAGCTTTTTCCAGCCTCGCTCCATAAGCGCCAATCACATCGTCGTAAAAATCCCAGGTTCTGACACCCAATGCCTCATGGGCATAAAAGGACGTCCATGGATCGGGCGTCTGAAAACGGGTCAGGTCGAGCAGCCCTTCATCGACCACGGCCAACGTATAAGTCATTCCCTTTCCGGACTTTTCGGAAACGGTAACGTCAAATTCCTTTTCAGGCTCCAACTCGGCAGGCATCCTGATTTTCGGTTCAAGGTGCGTTGACGGATCCTCAACATCAACCGGGATCACACCATAGAGTCGGATGGGGGCATCATTCTCTGTTTGAGCATGGGGCTGAATCAGCGAAACATGCACAAAAATATTGGGAGCCATTTCAGGTTTCGTCTCAAAACTAAAAACCGTATTCTTCGCACTGGTGTTTACCCAGAATAAATCCACCACGTCACTCCCGTTCTCAAGACTTACAAGAGCCTTACCATTTTTCCCGGAAGGAATGGAGACGGTTACCTTTTCTCCAACCCGGTATTTTTCCTTATCGGCCTTCATGGATAACATCGTCGAAGCCTCCTGCATCCCTTCAGCGGCCCAGTAACCCCATTTTGAGAAATAAGCAGTAAGCCCTGTACTGTGTTTGCTTTCCGGATCCTTCACATAAATCAGGTAACGTCCGTTATCTTCCCAGTTGTTATATTTGATATGAAGGGGAAAGCTTGCCTCTCCATCTTTTGTATTCACGATTCCCCGTGAGATTGCCTTTCGGTATTTATCATTGACATAACGGGCCAGATGATCCTCTCCGGCATCCCACCACCAGCGCCAGTCAATCTTATAAACAGTAATTTCCAGACCCTTCCTGTCGGTCTTATTTCCATTGGCATCAACCGTGACAATGCTTAGCGGATAGGTGGTATCGGTTTTATACCAGTTTGAATCGGAAGCAGGAAGTTTTGCGCCGACAAATGAACTGAAAGGCGCATAAGAATATGTTTTCACATCGGTACTAAAGTCGCCTGTTTCTTCAAAAACACGAGTGGTAAAATGAGCATTCAGCATTCCGGGCGCAGAGGGTATTTCCGGCATTTCGAATGCAGCAACCGCAATTCCCTGTTCATTGATCCGGTTATCAAAAACCTGTTGCTCCTGGACTGAAAACTCCCTGGAAGGATCATTAAAAACATAGTTGGGGAAACCCTTGAAAGATACCTTTGCCTGCGAAAAAGTAACAGAGATCCTCGCTTTCAGGTTTCTTGCACTGCCTCCGTGAAGCCAGGCAGCAGTAAGCGTTCCCTGTACAGGTCCCTTTTCAAGTCCTTCAGTAGTATCGTTTCCAAGCTGCAGGTCAATTTTCAACCTGTTAGGCTTAACTGTTTCAACCTTGATCCGCCTGGAAAAAGTCTGCCCGCCAATTTTGACCAACGCATTCCAGTTACCTGTTGGAGCATCGGCGGCTGTTTCTGCCGTGAAGCAGTAAAATCCATCCTGTCCCTCTACTTTGACCTGCCGGCTGACAATCTGTCCGCGCGGATTGATCAATTCAAATATGACCGGGTGACCCGCGGGTAACTGATCGTGTTCGTCCTCAAGAATAAAGGTCAGAAAAATCCGGTCGCCGGGTCTCCAAACACCCCGTTCTCCATATAAATACCCTTTGATCCCTTTTTGAACCAGCTCGCCCGAAACATCAAAATTACTCAGCGACAACGAAGATCCGTCATCCAGCCGCAGGTATGCCATTTGTCCCGCTTTCTCAGCGACCAGCAGGAAAGGCTTGCTTTTTAACCGCACGCCGGCAAGTCCGTCCGAACCGGTAGTGAGTGTTTGCAGCAACTGCTTTTGAAAATCATAGATCTTCAGCGTCACTCCTTCCTCGGGCTCTGTTGTTTTTAAGTTGGTCACCGCAAAATTCATAAACAAGCTGTTACCGCCTTTGGCAATAATTGCCAGGTTGGTGGCAAACAAATTACGGGAAGGGAACCGCTCTGAATAAAAATAAGAAACATCGTTAGGGTCATCGCGTTTGTCCCAATCAAAATCATCCGGATAATAATAATCTGAATACCAGCCGGGCTCATCCCACGATTCCCTTTCCCGTTCGAGAGCCTGCGTTTCCTCCATCCGGTCAACAAATGAAGTACTGTCGGCACCTTCATGTTCCTTATCATAAACTGAGAATTCTTTTCTGAACCGGAGCTGGATCCGGTAAATGGCACCAGGTTCAAAATCAACCAGCCTGGCCAGATCGATACGATACGTGTTCCATGTCTTTAACGCGGAGAACGAATTGATCTGCAAATCGATCCGTTTTTGCAACAAGAGCCGCCCCACCTGTTTCAGGTTGGATTCATCTTCATAATTGTTTTGCTGAAAAAACTGATGGATATTCTGCGTTAAAATCTTAATCACGCGAAGATCAACCGCCTTCAGGTTCACAGCTTCAAAGGGAATAATCAGCTCCTGCGACGAAGGCACAATACTTCCTTTCCCGATCAGGCGGACAGCGGGCCTCATATCTTCAAAATGAGCCTGAACGGTCACATCATCCTTTAAATGAAGGCTTTGAATATTTCTGATCCCGCCGGAGACGTACACCTCATGTTCTCCTGTAAGGCGTTTCGGCAAATATATCTTCAATTCATTGAATTCAACCTGATAACGAAAGTCGCCGGACTGGTCAACAGTGATCAGTCCGTTCAGTTCCTGATCAGGTAACAATGGGTCTGAAAAGCGCAAAATCAATAGCTGTTCAGGTTGCTGTACCACCTGAAGATTGACAAATACGAAATCGCCGGCTGCCGCCAGTTCAACTTTTTCCTGCCCTTTTTTGTCATCCCCAAGCGGTTTTCCATTCCAGGAAACAGTTAGTTCGCGCGACTGATCACCACGAACAAGGCTGTCAGTCCTGAAAACATGTTTTATACCCGATGCGTCATGTTCCCAAAGCAGCCGCAATCCCCGGTTCTGATCCTTGACTGTAACAATCGATTCCACGGCCTGGTTTTCAGCATAATCGGCTGTATACAAAACTCCTGCCAGATACTGGATCTCTTTCACTTCATAATTGTATGCCTTTAAAGCCAGATCGTCCACACGAAATGACTGAGAAATGATCCTGAGGGGAAAGGTCATGGTCCTGTATTTTTTTGGAACATCCATTAGCCGGCCCAAGTCCACATTCACCTTATAGGATGTGCCGGCTTTCATTGTTTCTTCCGGGACAAAAGCGAGTGTTCGCGAATTAACCCATTGCACTTTGCCTGCCACTTTCGGTTCAAGCGAGATGATCCCTCCCTGAACCTCCGCTCCCGGTTTAGCTTCCTGCTTCGGATCGGAAGCCAGTTCAACCTGAATAGGGGAATTGCAGGAAATAACCCCGCTGGTGAAGCTACTAACATATTGGCTATATGCAAGGTCCAACGAGTCTGCCTGTTCTTCTGTTTGACTTTTACACGAAAACAGAAATGCGATAAACAGAAGGAGGGTCATTTTTTTCATGGTGGGAAGATTTATTTGTCTATTTTCACTAATCAGATCATGTTTTTCAATTTGCGAATATAACTAAAGCCGGCTTTCACAGCAATGTGAAAGATCATTCATGCGCCCCAACTTTCGCGATCGAGGCTTCGGTACTGGATGGCCTCCGAAATATGATGAGCCTTTACCTGCACCGAATTTTCCAGATCGGCAATGGTGCGGGCAACCTTCAGAATCCGGTCATAAGCCCGCGCCGACAATCCCAGCTTATCCATGGCATTTTTCAGAAGCAGATTACTCGCATGGTCCAGCTCCACGTACTGCCTGACCTGCCGCGAACTCATCTGTGCGTTGCAGAAAATTCCGGACATTTCATGGTAACGCTTCGACTGGATGTTCCTTGCGCGGATCACCCTTTCGCGGATCGCACTACTGTTTTCTGTCGCCTTCAGTTCGGCCAGTTTGTTAAAAGGAACCGGAACAACTTCCAGATGAATATCGATCCGGTCGAGCAATGGCCCCGAAATCTTGTTCAGGTATTTGGCAACTGCACCCGGCGGACAAACGCATTCCTTTGTGGGATGATTGTAATACCCGCAAGGGCAGGGATTCATTGAGGCTATTAACATTAAACCGGCAGGGTATTCAACTGAAAACCGGGCGCGTGAAATAATGATGTGACTATCCTCCAAAGGTTGCCTCATCACCTCAAGCGCGCTCCGATTAAATTCAGGCAATTCATCTAAAAACAGAACACCGTTATGCGCCAGCGAAATCTCGCCTGGCTGAGGGAACGAGCCTCCTCCGACCAAAGCGACATTCGAAATGGTATGGTGCGGCGCACGGAAAGGGCGTTCGGTCATCAGCGAGGTGTTCCTGCCAATTTTGCCGGCCACCGAGTGTATTTTTGTGGTTTCGAGCGCTTCGCGCAAAGTAAAGGGCGGTAAAATAGTGGGTATCCTTTTGGCCAGCATGGTTTTCCCTGACCCCGGCGGTCCGATCATGATCACATTATGGCCACCGGCCGCCGCAATCTCAAGTGCCCTCTTCACGTTTTCCTGACCTTTTACATCCGCGAAATCAACTTCCGCATAGTTGAGCTTTTTATAAAATTCATCACGGGTATTGACGATGGTCTGCTCCGGATTACCGGTACCATTAAAAAAGTCGGCTACTTGCCTGATGTTTTCAACGCCATACACTTTCAATTTATCGACCACGGCTGCTTCCCGGGCATTCTGTATCGGCAGAATAAAACCTTCGAAGCCCTCTTCCCGGGCTTTAATGGCAATCGGTAATGCACCTCTGACAGGCTGAAGCGTCCCATCCAGAGAAAGCTCTCCCATCAAAAGATACTGATCCAGCTTTTCAGACTGAACCTGTTCGGATGCGGCCAGCACAGCAACAGCCAGGGGGAGATCGTAAGCAGACCCTTCCTTGCGTAAATCGGCCGGAGCCATGTTGATAATGATCTTTCGCCGGGGCCACTTAAAACCATTCAGACGGAGAGCCGATTCAATGCGTTGCTGACTTTCTTTCACCGCATTGTCGGGCAATCCAACCAGAAAAAATTTGATACCCTGTGAAATATCTGTCTCAATTGTAATTGTTGTTGCATCAATGCCATGAACTGCTGATGCGAACGTCTTGATCATCATGGCGCAATAGTTTATTGACAAATGGAAATTTACGGCTAACAATCATAATAAGCAAGCCTGGGAGAAGTTCAAGAGACTTTTTATTCGGTAATTTTATGGTCTGGTTCCATTTTTGTAGTTTTGTATAGTATAAATTTATGACTATATAAACACAATGGGAAACTTTTTCCATACACCAAAACCACGCAAGTTTAGCATTCCGTACCGTTATTTTGACCCCGAAAAAGAGGCCATGCAGGAACGGGAAGAACGGATCAAAAGCGAATTGGGCCTTTCCGAAAAGAAAGAATGGTCAGACCCCAATTACAGGCCTAACATTCGCGGGCAGTTTCGCCGCTCATTAAAATCGTCGAAATCAATCGAAGATTCTAAAAAGAAGTCGGCCATACGGCTGATTTTGCTGATTGTCATTCTGTGTTTAATATTCTATCTTTTATTGAAATTTTAACAAAATTACGTGCCAGATATTATTCAATTACTCCCCGATTCGGTCGCTAATCAGATTGCTGCAGGCGAGGTGATACAACGCCCCGCATCAGTAGTAAAGGAATTAGTTGAGAATGCGATCGACTCGGGAGCCACTCAGGTTACAGTAAATATCAAAGATGCCGGACGAACACTCATCCAGGTCAGCGATAATGGTTGTGGAATGTCGGCTACCGATGCCCGCATGGCATTTGAACGCCATGCCACTTCAAAGATCCGTTCAGCCAACGACTTGTTTGCCATTCGTACCATGGGATTCCGGGGAGAGGCTTTGGCTTCGATAGCGGCTGTTGCTGATGTGGAGTTGCATACCTGCCTGCATAACGAAGAGATCGGCACATTTATTCATATCGGCGGATCACGGTTGTATAAACAGGAACCTGTTACCTGCGCCTGCGGCTCCAACTTCATGGTTAAAAACTTGTTTTTTAATGTTCCGGCACGACGCAAATTCTTAAAAGGTAATCCGACAGAACTGAAGCACATCATTAGTGAAATACAACGGGTTTCCATGGCTAACCCGGAAGTCAGCATCCTGTTATTTCACAATCAGCAACCAATTTACGAACTGAGCAAAGGAGATAATATCAGAAAAAGGATCATCTCCATTTTCGGGAAAAATACCGGGCAAAACCTGATTCCGGTCAACACCGAGACTACCTTGATCAGGATTAAGGGATACGTAGGGCAGCCAAAATTCGCCCGCAAGACTTTTGGAGAGCAATTCTTTTTTGTCAATAACCGTTTTATGAAGCATCCCTTTTTTCATAAAGCCGTTGTCCAGGCTTACGAGAAAATTCTTCCTCCTGAAAGTATACCGTCGTATTTTCTTTATTTTGAAATCGATCCCGGAAACATTGACATTAACATACATCCCACGAAAACGGAAATCAAATTTGAGAATGAGTCGGCTATCTGGCAGATTATTCATGCCTCGGTTCGTGAAGCATTGGGAAAATTCAACATGGTACCGTCAATCGACTTTGATCAGGCCGGCAGCATTGAAATTCCGGCAGCTCCAAAAAGCGGCGATTTCATCGCGCCTCCTGAAGTTCATATTGATCCCACTTATAACCCGTTTGAAACAGGTAAAAGACAGTCATCCGGTCCGGGGAATTATGCTTCTGTGCGGCAGGATCAGGTCAGGAACTGGGAGAAACTTTATCAGGATTTTCAAAATGAAAAGGAAAAAGAAGAGGTAACCGTTGTTCCTGAAATTAGCGATGAAGAGAACGGATCGGTCACTTCTTCTGAACTCTTTACAGGAAAAACATGTTTCCAGTTTAAGAACAAGTATATCCTGTCGCCCGTTAAATCCGGACTCATGGTCATTGATCAGCGGAGAGCTCATGAACGCATTTTATATGAAAATTTCATGACAACCCTGAGTAATAATGCCATCGCCAGTCAGCAGCAGCTTTTCCCGCAAACCTTCGATTTGCATGCTGCTGATGCGGAACTGCTGCGTTCAGTGCTGGATGATCTCAAATTGCTGGGATTTGATGTTCGTGCTTTCGGAAATAACAGTTTTATCATTAATGGCACGCCCGCGATGCTCAACCGTTCGGCGCCCTTAGAGATTATCGAAGGCATGCTGGAAGATATGAAGAGTACCGCGACCAACTTTAAGGAAAGGGCGCGTGAGAAAGTTGCGGCGTCGTTAGCGCGGGCATCAGCTATTCCGTATGGATATGCCATGAAACCCGAAGAGATCAGTCAGATGATCGACCAGCTCTTCGGCTGTTCCACCCCCAACTTCTCACCTGCAGGGAAGCAAGTGTTAATAATTATTCCGGTGGAGCAATTTGAGAAAATGCTCAAGTGACAAAGTGACCGTTATTTATTTACTTTACATTGAAAACAATTTTGGCGCAGCTATTGTAAGGATACAATTAAATTTTCATCTATGCAGAATTACAGACCTGTTTTCGGGAATATTCCTCCAGTCGTAAAAAACCTGATCATTATCAATGTCCTCATGCTGTTGGCTACTTATGTCCTCAGCGTGCGGGGAATCGATCTGAATTCGGTACTTGGATTACACTTCTTCCTTTCCCCCGAATTTGAACCCTATCAACTGGTGACGCATATTTTCATGCACGGAGGGTTTATGCATTTATTCTTTAACATGTTTGCCTTGTGGATGTTCGGAAGGGTTCTGGAAAGCGTATGGGGGCCCAAACGTTTTTTCATCTATTACTTTGTCACGGGTTTGGGCGCAGCGGCTTTGCATTTATTTGTCAATTTTCTGGAGTTTCAGTCGCTCGTGTCAAAAATGAGCCCTGAACAGGTCGATATGGTCATGAGGGAAGGAACATCCATTTTCGAGCAGGGGAAAAACTATTCTGATCCGTTAATGGGAAAGCTGAATGCGCTGATAAATGTCCCAACGGTGGGTGCTTCCGGAGCGGTATATGGCGTTCTCCTGGGCTTCGGTATGTTATTCCCGAACACGCAATTGTTTTTGCTTTTCCCTCCAATCCCGATTAAAGCAAAGTATTTTGTGATTGGATATGGCTTGATTGAACTTTACCTCGGATTAGCCCGTCCGGGAAGTAATGTGGCTCACTTTGCCCACCTGGGGGGAATGTTGTTCGGCTTCTTAATGATCCGGTACTGGAATAAGCACAGCAACCGGTTTTATTAGAAAACAGGAAGAGGGTTGCCGGATGGAAAGTTCGCAGGGTAAAATGGCACAGAGCATGGCGGAGAAAGGAAACCGGACACCGGACACGGGATTCCCGGATTACCGGATGTTCATACTGTCTGAATATCCGAACATCTGAATATCCGGCTGTCTGACTTTCATCTTGATACTTGCATCTTGTTTTAATAATTTGAAATAGTTTGTATGTCTATTGTTGATGAAATAAAAGAATCGTTTAAAAGGGGCTCAGTCCTTACTCGCCTCATTTATATTAATATCGGCGTATTTCTTGCTGTACGAATCATCCATGTCTTTTTCTTTTTGCTGAACCGGCAGTTCACCTTGATTAACTGGTTGTCGCTCCCCGCCGATAGCCGGCAATTACTGCAAATGCCCTGGACGCTGGTTACTT
>JBDKTZ010000553.1:0-11925 GCA_039679975.1 Prolixibacteraceae bacterium | reverse complement strand
ATTTGTTTATCTTTTCCACAGTAATTATATTTTTCGCCATTGTGCATTTTGCACCAATAGCTGTTTCTATGATTTCTAAAAGCTGATCCAGCTGCTCTCCTTCCAAAAGCCTGACTGTTAGTTTATTCTCAGCAAAATCATCCGGATTATAGATGACTTCCACATTATACCATTTTTCAATCTTGCGCACTAACTTCGCAAAATCGTCGTCGATGAAGACCAGCCGGTTTTCTTTCCAGCTAGTTATTGCTTCATCATTTAAGTCAAAGGCAAAAATCTCATGAGATTTTTTTGAATAAGAAAGTACCTTCCCCGGATCAAGCTGTAATTCCTTATTATCACTATGCATAAGTAAATTAACCTTTCCTTCAACTAATGCAGTTTCAACAAAGGGTTCATCATCATAGGCATTGACATTAAACCGCGTTCCGGTTACTTCCACATCCAAAAATGAGGTATGGACCAGGAAAGGTTTTCCATTACTTTTTTGAACATCAAAAAATGCTTCACCTTTTAATTCAAGTTCTCTTTTCTTTTTAAAGTTGGAAGAATACCGGATACCCGACCCGGAATTTAGCCACACCATACTCCCATCCGGCAATTCGACCCTGGCCTTCTGACCTAACGGCGCTTCTGTAAAATAAAAATCTTCATTTGCTACGGGAGAAAAAAACAGATAGCAGGTAACCCCAATGATTAGCGGAATAAACAGAAATGCCGCAATGCGCTGATAATAACGAAACATATCAACGATGTACCCGTTAATTGATTTTCCCGATGGCTTCCTGCCATACTCATGAAGTTTCTTCTTCAGCCTATCATAATTGATTTGAATATCATCCGGTTCTGCCTCTTCCCAGTGACTGTTGAGCCACAGATCTATTTCTTTCTGTCCTGCCCTGTTATGAAACAACTTTCTGATTCTATACAGATCCCGATCAAATAAAGGGTGGCCCTGTATAAATTTATCAAGAATGCGTTGTATCTCTGAATTCATATCTAATGCTTTTCTTTATAAATACGAAGACAACAACAGCGACCGTGACAGAAGCATCTTTTTTTCCTGAATACTTTCTAAAAAATTTGAAAATTTAGAAAAAGAGAAGAAGTATTTTTATTCTTTTAAGCTCATTTCTGAAATAATCCAGGGACCTCCTAATCTGAGTATCAACTGTATTTTCAGAAATATTTAAATTTTTGGCAATTTCAGGATAGGTTAATCCTTGAAACCTGCTCATCATGAAAATCTTTTTTCTTTGCTCGGGTAATTTATTCATCACAGATTCAAGCCAGGACTGCAATTCTCTTTCCTCTATATTTAACTCAGCTTCATTGGAACAGAAATCCGCAGAGAAAGACTCGTTCTGCAAATAAATTGTATGCTCTACATTTCTGCGTAACAGGTCAATAACCAGATTACGCGCGATTCGAAAAAGATAGGGAGCAAAAAATCGTTGACTATCAATTCGTTCTCTGCTCAACCAAACACGCAAAAAAACCTCAAGGGCTGTTTCTTCAACGTCAACTTGAGGCGGAACAGACCGTCTGATAAAATTAGCGACTTTACCCCGGTACCGGTAAAATAACAGTTCAAAAGCCATCTCGTCGCCACTAACAAGTTTTTGAATCAACACTTGCTCATCAACGTATTTCTTTTCTTCCAATCTAATAGTATTTCATCGTCCAAATTTACATTTATAACCGGAGAAAGCCCATAAAAACGTATCTAAACGATTTGCCAAGGTTAATTTTCAAATTGTATCGGATTATCCCATTTCTTAATAATCAAGCTATATCATGCATTCACTGGCAAATAAGTAAGAACCATCCCATAAAAGAAAAAAATCGTCTTCTTTTACGGGATGTTCAATCTTTATTCAAGATTTTATCTTGCCGCTGTAATTTGTTTCTCCAGGTTCCATCCATCCAGCAGGATCTGCTGATCCTGGCCTTTAAGTTTGGCTAACGGAATACGAACTGTGATTATCACTGACTCATTTGGCTTTAACGTAAAATAATTGGCCGACCAAAATGAAGGCAGCACTTCCTCTCCATCCTCCAATATCTGCGGATGAAGGAAAAAGGCCAGTTGATTCGAGTTATTGGTGAATCGTAACGTCCATGTTTTATCGGCAGTGCTCTTCCTGGTATTGACCACTTCTGTCTGCACCTTTACAGCAGGCATGTTGTTTATTTCAGAATAATCGTTGTTGGAGGTAAGCCAGTAGGTATTTTTTGAAATAACGCTGCCCGTTTTATCTTTCAGATTTAATACTACAAACTGCAGTTCATTCCGGTTAGCCAGGACTTCCGACAAAGATATGATCTCCTTAACATCCGTGGAATCGAGACTTACCGTTACAGTATCCCGTTGCAGCAACTTTGAGCCAAGACTATAAACAGCTGCTTCTGCCATCAGATCCGGATACGATTGATAGGTCCGGTTCACGACCACGACCTTTTGGCTGGCCGGGTTGAACTGAATATGAACCGGCTCAAGCGCGTTCTGCATAAAATAGTACCCTGCGTTCGGACTCAGATACCAGTCATAGATCTGCCAGATCACGCTTGGAAAAGCAGCGTTTATTTTCCAAAGCATCACTCCGCCGGTCTGATTCAGCTTGTCTCCTGCCGATTCAAAAATTCCCTGATAGCCAATCGCATTCATCAATTGCATTTTGTCCGAAAAGTCCTCCATCGATTCAGGCTGTCCGTACCGCTTCACCATTTCGTCGTAATAGTTGTCATACTTCCCGTTACCGGTAGCGGCATCATGATACCCCCAGGTATGGTTCAAGGGGAAAGGCAACGTTTTGTCCCAAACCAGGTTGGGAATGATTTTCTTTAGACTGTTATAAACGGGTTGCGAGGGAATCCCGGTCTCATCTTTAAACACCCAGTCTCTGCCCTTTTTGATCAGGTTATAATACTCTTTCGGATCCTGCCAGGTATACGGACCACCGCTGTAAACGCCGGCATCCATATTATCGGGCCAGGATTTCGGCCATCCCTCAGGCAAATTGGCAAATCCGGATGAACTCGGGATAAAGGGCCGCGTGCCGTCAAGTTCAATCACCCTGTTACGCATGGCGTCGTATAGTTCTTTACGGGCATGACCTTCATTACCTCCCGTCCAGAGCAACAGACTGGGATGATTCCGGATCCGAAGAATGGTACTGGTTACGTTCTTTTTAAAAACTTCGCCTTCCAGCGGCCAGTCAGGAGAACCCTTGAATTCGCCCTGCGTATCGCCGGTGACCCAGAAATCGGACCAGATCAGCAAGCCATACCGGTCGGCCAGATCAAAGAACACGTCAGGCGGAGTCACACCACCCCCCCAGATGCGAACCAGGTTCATATTTGAATTTTTACATAACTCCAGTTCATAGACGTACCTTATCGAATCCCTGTTCAGCATCATATCAGGAACCCAGGCTCCTCCGTTCAGATGAATGCGCCGTCCGTTGACATAAAAATCACGACGAAGAAATTTACCGGGCTCCGTGACAGCCTTTGACCCTACCGTACGAATACCGAAAACAAACGTGGTATCATCCAGCAGTGTGCCTTCCGATTCAACCCGCAAACGGATCCGGTACAGGTTTGCTCTCCCGTACCCGTTGGGCCACCATAACCGAGGCTCCTTTATGAATAACTGGCTGACGTTTTCAGCATTCAGTTGCACGTTCTCTTTTGAACCGGCCTCAACGGTCACTTCATTTGAAAACTGAACAGGTTGGCCAACAAAATTTTCCGGCAGAATATTTACCTTTAAAGTGCCTTTTATATTTTTTGTATCGTGATTGAACAAAGAAAGCCCCAGAGATAATTTTGCCACAGATGTATCCGGCAAATTGGGTAAATCGGTGATCAAATGCGGCGTACCGATAGTCACCTTTCCTGATGTACGAAGAATAACCGGTTGCCAGATCCCCATATTTCTGTCGCGGACCGGGGGCATCCAGTCCCAGCCTACCGAACAAAGCATTGTCACATTCTTTCCAATGTCACCGGTAGGACCTCCGTTCAGAAAAAAATCGCCAAATGCTTTTAATTGTTCTTTATCAGGGAATCCCGGTTCATCGAGCGGATAAATTTTAACAGCTAAAAAATTCTCTGCTCCTGCTTTGATCAGCTTACTGACATTCAGGCAATGCTCTGCAAACATTCCCACGAGCTGGGTGGAATCGGCCACCTGCCGGCCATTCACCCAAACTGCTGCGCGATAATTGATTCCCTTGAAAATAAGCTGGAAATGCCTTCCCCGGTCCGATTCCGGCACTCTGAATGAAGCACGGTACCAGTATGGCTTCTTCCATGGATTTTCCACATTGGGAATATAACTGTATTGTTCCAGTTTGTATTGTTTGTTAAAACGATCGGAAGCATCCGGGATCAGCATGTTGTTCATTCCGGTGTACGGATCGGGATATACTCTGTTGGCAACAAGTCCTGTAAGCACAGTAGAAGGAACCTGAACAGGAAACCAATGGACTTCGGATTTATATGCTGCTGTTGATATCATTTCTCCGGTGGCATCGATCAACCCGGAATATTGCATTTCAAATTGAGTGATTTTTGTTTGCCGGATGACCTGATCCTGCGCAAATGCATTTTGTCCCAAAATAAAAATCAGAAGCATCATTAAGGGAAAAAATCTTTCTTTCTGTTCCATCTTCGAATGTATTTGATTTAGCTCTGCAAATTAATTAAAAAATAAAGACTTTAATTATCCCGGATTTGTTAACAAGTATTTTCATGTTTATTCTATATTAAGAGTATTACTTATAAATCGCAATAATTCATCTAAAAACTAATATAATTTATAGTTTTGGCCGGCTTTTGCTAAAAACTTTAAATCTATTAATCGGATACAAAACATATGGCAAAATTAACAAGAGAAGATGCACTTCTCTATCATTCTCAAGGAAAACCAGGTAAAATTGAAGTTATACCGACTAAGCCTTACAGTTCACAGCGGGACTTGTCACTTGCGTACTCACCGGGAGTAGCTGAACCTTGTCTGGAAATCGAAAAAGATAACAGCTCAGCTTATGAATATACTTCGAAAGGGAACCTGGTGGCTGTGATATCCAACGGAACAGCCGTACTGGGGTTGGGAGATATCGGTGCATTGGCAGGAAAACCGGTCATGGAAGGGAAAGGACTGTTGTTCAAGATTTTTGCAGGTATCGACGTATTTGATATCGAAATCAATGAAAAAGATCCTGAAAAGTTCATTCAGACAGTGAAAGCCATTGCGCCTACATTTGGCGGGATCAACCTGGAAGACATCAAAGCGCCTGAGTGCTTTGAGATTGAAGAGCGGCTGAAAGCTGAACTGGATATTCCCATCATGCACGATGATCAGCATGGAACTGCCATTATTTCGGCAGCAGGATTGATCAACGCACTTGAAATCGTGGATAAAAAGATCGAAGATATCCGGATTGTTGTCAACGGCGCCGGTGCTGCTGCTAATTCCTGCACAAAGCTTTATATGATGCTGGGTGCCCGCCTGGAAAATATTGTTATGGTTGATTCGAAAGGGGTAATCAGCAAAAAAAGGACTGATCTGAATAGCAGAAAGAAGCCTTTTGCTACCGATCGTGACATTACCACCCTGGCCGAAGCGGTAAAAAATTCTGATGTTTTTGTTGGTTTATCTGTTGCCGGTGTTCTGACTAAAGAGATGGTCCGGTCCATGAACGCAGACCCGATCGTATTTGCGCTTGCCAACCCGAATCCGGAGATTTCGTACGAAGATGCCATGGACGCGCGTAAGGATATCATTTTTGCGACCGGCCGATCGGATTATCCTAATCAGATCAATAATGTACTGGGGTTCCCTTATATTTTCCGCGGCGCTTTGGATTCCCGCTCCGTTTGTATCAACGAAGAAATGAAAGTGGCCGCGGTTCGTGCCATCGCGGAACTGACAAAAAAGCCGGTTCCCGATGTGGTGAATGCTGCTTACAATTTAAAAAGGTTAAGTTTCGGACGCGATTATATTATCCCCAAACCGCTTGATCCCCGTTTATTAACCACCGTAGCTCCGGCTGTTGCCAAAGCAGGAATGGAATCGGGTGTGGCCCGGCGCCCCATCACGGACTGGGATGCCTACAAAGATCAGTTAAACAAATTGATGGGCAGCGACAACAAGATGCTCCGCCGCTTTTATGATATTGCCAGGGAAACGCCCAAACGGGTTGTTTTCACGGAATCGAACCACATTAATATGTTGAAAGCCGCAGAAATGGCTTATACGGAAAAGATTTGTTTCCCGGTTTTGCTTGGCAACGAAGAAAAAATTGCCAACATCGCAGCTGAAAATGATATCGATCTCACCGGCATTGAAATTATCAACCTTCGCCATGACCGGGAAGAAAACCGACGCATTTCATTTGCCCGCTGCCTGGCCGAAAAATGTGCGCGCCAGGGAATGAGCTACGACGAAGCCTATGAAAAGATGTACGATCGCAATTATTTCGGGATGATGATGGTCGAAACCGGTGAAGCCGATGCGCTGATCACGGGAGTTTATACCAAATATTCTGATACCATGCAGGCTGCAAAAGACGTGATCGGCATCCGCGACGGACTGAACCATATTGCCGCCATGCACATCCTGAACACGAAGAGAGGAACATTTTTCCTGGCCGATACCCTGTTTAACAGGCATCCCACCACAGAGGTGCTCATCGATATTGCCAAACTCACGCACGATACAGTCAAGTTCTTTGCTCATGAACCGGTCATGGCTATGCTCTCCTATTCCAATTTCGGATCGGATAAGGTAGGTAGTCCCGCCAGTGTTCACCAGGTTGTCAAAACGTTGCATGAACGTTATCCTGATATGATCGTTGACGGTGAAATGCAGGTCAGTTTTGCCTTAAACACAAAATTGCGTGACGAAAAATACCCGTTCTCCAAATTGAATGGCAAGACGGTAAATACACTTGTTTTCCCCAACCTGAGCTCAGCAAACACGACTTATAAAATGCTGGTTGAAATGGGATTAGCTGAGAGCATTGGCCCAATCCAGATGGGATTGAAGAAACCAATCCATATTCTTGATGTGGAAAGCTCTGTACGCAGCATTGTCGACATGACTGCCATCGCCGTGCTCGATGCCATCGTGGACGAACAAATCAGAAAAGGAAAGACAAACTAAACATGTGGAGTAATCCATAAACGAAAGGTAGCCGGCAAACGCCGGCTATTTTTCGTTTACAACCAGCCTCATTTGCCAGGGGTCAACTTCCGGAATGACAAATTTTTGATAAGGTCCGTCCTGACCTGATGACCTGATGACGGTTTCGTTACAATCCATATCGTAAAGCCGGATTGTTTTCTGATCTGTTTTCAGCATCAGTACAATGTCCTCTGCCGGATCAAAGGAGGAATTGGTAAAAGCCAGTGCAATTTTCCCGTTTTGAGGTCCACGAATCCACAGATTAATCTTCTGAAATGAGGCTATATAACCAGGAAGTGAATCTCTTGAAAGCCAGCGAAAAACAGCCTTCATCTGCGAACTTTTCGACAGGTTTTCCATAAACGTCCAAGGATAATAACCGGCCACGCAAATACGTCCTCCAAGTTTATTTTCATATATTCCTGTTGTGCAGGCTGCGACTTCCTTGCCCGCATAATCAATCAGGCCGGCGAGCGTTTGTGCTTTTTCGTCTGTCTTGCGAAGCATAAAGGCCCGTGAACTCCAAAATGACTGCCGGTTATCGCGCTCCCGTCCGGTAAACTCCCCGTTCAGCGGATGGTCAGTAAATTTTTCGATGCAGTCTTTAGTTTCGGAACCGGTGACTTCGAAACCGGTGAATTCATCAAAACCCATTTCGTTCAACTGTTGTAATGCTTCGGCATCCATATAAACGCCTCCGGAAAGCAGTTTTTTGATTTCTTCTTTTGGGAGCGCGAGAACATTGTCTTTGCCCAGGATGGTTACCGATGCGCATTTATTTGAGTAACATACCGGTAAACCAATATCATAAAACTCGTGATTAACCAGCGGACAGCCTGAACCGGTCCAGTTCCCGTCTTTCAGACTCCCTGTAACACAACTGCTTTTATTCCAGAAAGTCTGAACGCCATGAATGGAGGAACGCCCCAGTGATTGGGCCAGCAGATCGAAGAACGGACGTGATTCCTGCAAGCGGGAAATCAGCGCTTCATATTCGTCCAAAGGTTCATCGTACATTGAAAGCACATTGAAGGCAGCCCCGGTGCAACCCGCAGCAATATGTGAACAGGCTTCCAGTACAACAATATGGGCTGCTTTTTTTAATCGCTGGTACGGGAAATTCTCAATTTCGGATTGGATGGAAACCACCTCTTCGGGCAACAGGGAAACTTGCCGTCCGATGTCATGCGATTTTCCTGCCAGGCCATTCGTATTGCTGTCTTCGTAGTACCCGCCTCCCGGCCGCCACATAACCGGTGCATGATTCGCCCCCGCAAGTGTATTGGCCCAGTTCTCAAAATCGTATCCTTCGAAAAAGCGGTCACCGGTCATAAACCCAAGCGGCATAGCCGGGTTGATCTCATGTACTGTTTTTCCGATCAACTCGAACAGATGGGAAATGGTGTTTCGGTTATGTTGCAGCCAGGCTTCCCTTATTTTTAGCTTTTCCGCTGTCTGCCCTTCGTTGAATGCTTTCTTCAAACTTTCACGTGTATAGTTCAGACCGCTCTCCTTTTCAAAAATTTGCAGGCACCTATCGCAAAAACAACCGTTTCCAATGGGCATGTGCCCAAACCGGATATCATCGTCAATCCAGATGTAGTCAGGATTTGCATTGGTCGTAAACTGATAAATTTTCCGGATATATTCCCTCATTTGTTCGTCATTCGGACAAAAAGAACCGTTGCAAATTGCACCATCTATGTTGGTCATTGGCGTATAATTCCCTTTCAGCGAATTTTCAAGGTTTTCATTGTGATGACCAATCGTTGTCAGAATATTGATCCCGGTTTTATACCCCCGCTCGCGTGCCTGGCTCATTCGTTCCTTCAAAATGGCAGTCCGTTCTTTGAAAACATTCAAAGGAAGCGGGGCATGCGTTCCGGAAGTAAAAAAGGTAATTTCATCCGTTACGCCTTTGTACTTGTCAAAAAGAGCGAAAAGTTCATTACAACGCCTTTCGGAAATCCAAAGCGGCGTCCCGATCCGAAAAGAGATAAAGGCCTTTTCGATTTTTATATCCGATGACATGCCCGGCTTTGTCGGAACAATCTCTTTTTCAGTCATACGGGTGCAACTGAAAAGGATAAACAGTGAAATTAAGATGGTGATGTTTTTCATTTGTAAATCGTTTGTTTTCTAATTGCCAAATAAAATAGCCATGACTGAATTCCTGCTCTCATTTCCGGCCGGCATTTGCAAAATCATGGCTGTTTCATAACGATGCGGTTGAGCGAATTAAAATTGGTTTTCATGGTTTCAGAACATTCGGGGAAGCCCTAATTGGGTTTTTCCTGATGAATGATATTTAACTTTTTCATTCGGTTCCGGTTTTTCATCGATCACGATCCATGTAGCCATGTTTTGTTTCTCCGGAAAGATCATGATCACTTCGCCTGCTTTCGTTTTTATTTCCGTGATTTCTCCATGAACCTCCTGTGTCTTTTTTTTCAGGTTTGATTGACAGAAAGCCCTGTTCCACGGCAACTTTAATTTGCAGGGATCTCCCAGCAAGCTTTTCACACAGATCCACTTTATTTCGCCTGATTTTATTTCAGAAGAAACCACAAAACCACCTTCGGCATGAAGGGTGAACCGCCCGTCTTTATTGTTAGGAAATGCAGGAAAAACCCTCAGAATACCATCATAGCTTTGAAGCAATGACTCGTTCATGGCCGTTGCCAGTACGGACATCGATTCCATCGACATATGCCGGAACGGCCACATGCGAAGCGGAAATTTTTCATCGCTTTTCACATCTTTTACCGTATTGGTGCGGAAAAACCATTCCGCATCCTTGTTGATTTCATTTTCCATTCCCCAATGGCCCCAGCCGTTGCAATATATTTGCCATCTCGAGGGAAAACGTGCCAAATCGGCATGCAGCTCTTTGGCGAGCCCTAACCGGGCCAGGACAATTGGAACAGGATCCCATCCGGTCACTTCTGAACTGTATAAAAGAGCAGTCGCTGACATTTCATCGAATAATTGGGTTCCCTTTTGCGAAAGTCCGATCACTCCCGAAGGAAAAACCGGAGATGAAGGAACGGAAGGAAATATCCCGTCAAGTAGCTTTAACCCGTGATTGACAGAAGAATCTTCCACCGGATTATATACCGTCAGCATTTTATTTTCTTTGATCCCCCAACCTGCAGCAAAAATATGGTCAGCCGGACAACTTTCTCCCTTAAAGAAGCCTGTTTTCAGTTTATAGCCCGCTTTCTCTGCTGAAATTGCATTTTCTCCGGCAGGTATTACAGGCAAAGGAGCCGGATGCTCCAGTACTTCTTTCCATTTCGTCGCTTCAGGCAAACTGGTCCCGGTAATTTTCAAGGCATCCAAAGCAGCTGAAAACAATGCCCGTGAATAAACCAATTCGGTAAGCCCGTCTTTCAGCAGAATCCATCCTTCGTATCCGGTACCTTCTTTGGCATGATACAACCCGTCGCTTTCTTTTACCAGAATCGATCCGAAAAACCGGGCCGCTTCAACAATAAACGGAAGTGCCTTTTCTTTGAGGAATGTCCGGTCACCGGTGTACTGATATTGTCGCCAGAAATCAAGAGCAATTTCTGCCACAGGCGTATGATTATGACTTTCGCCCGATGAATTGAAGCCCCTTCGTTCCGTTACGTCGGAAATAAAAGCGCCATCAGTCTTAAAAATTTCTCCGGCGTCCTTTTTTGCCTGAGGCAATGAATTAAACCTTAAATCCAGGTACGGAGCGACCAGCTCGTGAAAACCTGCAGCATTCAGCGGCCAGCACAGTTGTTGCTGGTTCCAGTGAAAATAAAAGTTCCAGTTCTGTACGTCGCTGCTCCAGGCCCACAAACCATTATTGAAACGTCCCGGGTATTTTCCGCCCTGTGATGCATTGGCATAATACATGGTCAGGTACCAAAGGTTGTTCAGGTAGTCGTCTCCATAATCCATCAGTGATCGGTTCCAGACCGATCTCCAGGCTTCGGCATTTGATTCCCTGAACGTTTCAACACCTTTCTCTTTGGCCTGTGAGAGTGTGTTTTTTAACCCGGGAAGAGGATCATTCCCCATTGGCGAAGTAACCGCGAAAGCAAGCTGAGCCTTTTTCCGGCGGCTTCCGGACAATTGAACTGAGGCGCTTCTCGAGTGTTGGCGCATACAGTTTATCGTTAACCCGTTGTCCTGAACAACGCAACCACCGGCGGCAAATGTTCCGGACGATAATTTTTGGGTAATATATGCCCCGCTTTGATCCGCAACTGATTCAGTTCCTGACAATCCAATCATTGTATCCCGGTTGATCTGGCTGTACCAGTGCGAAAAAGTGCGCGATCCAAATCGTTCAACTGCAATTTCAACGGGCACATTTTCATTTAAATCGCTGTTCAGCTCATAAAACAACGTTCCGGTTTCGTGGTCAACAAATGCCTTCATACCAACTTTTCCAAAAGGGCCTGCAGCTTCCAGGCTTAATGAAGCATCGGCCAGATTAAGTTTCGCCTTAAAATCAGAAAGGTACAGCGCATTAAAAACAGGAAACTTAAAATCGACAACAATCCGGCAGGCGTGGCGCTGTGTGGTACTGTAATCTTCTTCTTCCCTGCTCCAGTTGTGGAAAGGACCAAATGAAGCATCGTCCCACAAGTCACTTTTATTGACCGCCGCAATTATCTTTGAATCCTCACACCATAATAAAACCCCGATTTCACCATTTCCAAGCGGAATACCCTGTAAAGGATCGACGGGCG
>JBDKTZ010000032.1:0-10761 GCA_039679975.1 Prolixibacteraceae bacterium | reverse complement strand
GGGTAAAAAATCTCTCCGCCCTCCATAAACTGCTGATAATTATCAGTCATTTCATCACAAGAATAAAAACCCCAAATGGACGTACAAATGATCATCAGGCCAAGTACAGGTGACAGCCACCCATTTCTATTTTTGTAGTTCGATTGATTATTCATTTCTCCTTTTGTTTTTATCATTTATATTCTTCGATGACACTGCCATAAATCGTAATTTCAACAAGATTAATATGCCCGATCGAACTCCCTCCCCAGGCAGCATTCGTTTTCCATCGCAAATAGCGAACGGGTACATCGACCGCGTCAAATTCGAATTCTTCCCCGTCAATCTGACGTTGAATATCTTCATTGTTATACTCTCCCAGAGGTAATCCTGAGGGTTTAAATGATACGCAGGGTTGATTGCGCATGGGTATCCAGCTTTCGTCCCAACTGCCATCAGGATTTGGATTCATTGACCCGAATATCTCCCATTCCTTCACTGATCCTGCATTATAAATGTAAGTCGCCCCACTCGACCGGTTATATACAACAATTCTCGACAAATTGGCCTTTACCCCCAAATCGAATGTAAACCATTGGGGCATGCCATATCCTACAGTAGTTACGAAATCATTGTTTCCGTAATCCTCATTCCATATCCTGTCCATTGCCCGGCCAGCCATGTGAGGTTTATTCTGATCGGTTGGCAAATCGACCTGGCTGAATTTACTTTTATCCAATTTTTGTTCGAACCATGGATGATAGGTGTCTTCAAACGTTTCGCTGGTATTATCCCACCGGTCTTTCACGTAAATACCAAATGGACGGCTGATAGAGTCATACCCCCGTACACTGAATTCTCCTGAAGCTGTTGATGTGTAAAAAGTCTCAGCGTCAATCCAATCTCCCAGTGAATCTTTTGTTGTCACATAAATACGAACATCCGCTTCTTCCGGATTTTCAATGCTGAATTTTATACCTCCGAATGTCTCCCGGGCCGTATTTTTGATTGATTCATAAACGTCATAAATCGGAGATCGTAAAGGCTTCACCGTGACTGTAACAGGATCGGACTCCAGGGTGTTCCTCCCTACTGTAACGATATCCACTTTATATTCAGTGGTATCCCCGAACCCATCGACAACCAGGCTGTTTGCATAAAAAGATGATTTTATCTCCCGGGCCACTCCCGGCCGTATTTCGTAACGGGCTTTTACGTACAGCAAATTGTTGTCGAATGGCAATTTGTAGCTGACCTTCGCCGCTCCGGGCAATGACTCCAAAACCAGGTCTGAAATTTGTGACGGCACCTCTCCTTCCTGACTGACAGGAGTATGACTATCTTCTTCACATCCGGTTGCAACGAGCAACAACAAGGATGAAATCAATAAAAAGAAGTTGTGTATTTTCATCTTGAAAAAATTATATTAAAATTTCAATAGCCGTAATTTTGTACCAAATTGCGATTGATTAACAATTCGTCATCCGGTATCGGCCAGAGATAATCGCGTGTCATAAAAGACTGTGAGAACAATACCCGTTTCCGGTAATAATATGCCGGAGCACTTTGATCATAATCCCAACCTTCAATCGGATTATTTAATTCCAGATGAGCGGTTTTCCATCTTCTCAGGTCCCAGAAACGATGGCCTTCAAAAGCAAGTTCGATCAAACGTTCCTGATGAATAATTTCGCGCAGGGTTGACTGTTGCTGATAGTAGGATTTATGGACAGCATAGTTTTCCCAGGCTTCCTCGACGGTCGGTATACCTGCCCTTTCTCTTACCTTATTAATCCAGGTATAAGGAGAGCCGTTTACATCGCCCGAACCTGAAGGTCCATAAGCTTCGTTCAGCGCTTCAGCATATAACAGGTAAAGATCAGCTAAACGGATGATCGGCCAGGGATACGTCTTTATCGTGTATCCGGAGGTTCCGGTTGTGGAGACCACACTCTCATAATTGACCAGCTTTTTAGGCCAATATCCTGTTACTCCCGTACGGGCAGTCGTCGCAGCAACCTGAAACTGCCCTGCTCTGCATTGGATCAGATACTGATCCTTATCGTTCAGGCTTCCCTGCCCAAACCATAAACCTCCGTCAAAAGCCAAGCTGGCATAGAAACGGGGTTCACGGTCAAAATGGAGACCCACCGTGGTATATCCGGGCTGCATGTAATACCTGTACTCTTCCGTCACTTCCCGTAAATTGTATCGTCCTGCATAATTATACGACTTGTCTTCGGATAGCGGAAGCCCATTCGATGAATAATACATTTCAGCGATTTTGATTGGAGGAGAATATTTTCCTAAAGTACTTGTATTCCCGGTTGTCTCAGGGTATTTACTTGCAATAATTCCGGGAGGTGTAGCATTTTGCTGAGCATTGTTCGACATGCTGTTGGTGTTGGCCCATATAATTTCACCATTCCACTTTACAGAGACACTGTTGCGTATAGCGATCAATGTTTTGGTTGAATCGGAAAGAGGATATTGCTGCAGTGAAGCATCGGTATAGTCATACAATTTATACCCCAGTTCTTCACAAAGCGCGATTGCCGTACTGCATGCCTCAGTTGCTTTCATCCATTTCTCCGGTTGAACTGTGCTATTAAACAGAGGCAGACCATCTTTACTGACAATTCCGGCATAATCCGGATTCCCGTTAAATAAAGGACTGGCCGCTGTAACCAATACCAAAGCCTTCACTGAAAGGCAAATCGGTTTTGTAATCCGCCCCAGTTCGGTGGTCTCCAGATCAATTCGGGAAGGAAGATCCATAGCAGCCTCATCCAGTAACTGGACAATATACTCAATACAGTCATCAACCGGATCCCTGGCAACTTTAACCTCATCAACGTCACTTGAAATGGGTAGATTTTCCCGTATAAGGGGGATCGCACCATACATCCTGAATAACCAGAAATGGTAGTAAGCTTTCAGAAATTTCACTTCTGCGATCCACCTGACCTTCTCATCATCAGTGATATCCGGCACTTTATCAATATTTTCAAGGAAAATATTACAATCTCTTATTCCTTTAAACGGATTACTTTTGCCAAAAGTACCGTTCCAGTAATTCAGGTACGGACTAACAGAATTCTGGAGACCCTGTGCAATCGAAACGGGAGCATTCCACGAAGTCGTCTTGATATATGGAAACAGAAACCAATACTCATCTCCACCTGCAATAGCCGGATCATATGCCGCATTTCCATGAGAGGGAAGATACCGGTAACAGGTAAATAAATACTTTTCGGCTGTAGCCCTCATCGTAAATGCATTATCGATTGTAGCCACATTATCCGGAACTACATCCAGGTAATCGCAGCCTGACACCATAATGATCATTAATGGAAGGAAAATATAATATCTGATATTTTTCATAATTGTTGGATTTTAAAACGAAACATGTGCTCCCAGATTAAATACTCTTTGAAGAGGATATCCCAGACCATTTGAGGCCATTTCCACGTCCCATAGCTTAAACTTACTCAGCAGAAACAGGTTTGTTCCGTTTACATATAAGCGAAGGTTCGTCATATGCATTTTTTTTGCAAACTCCGGTAAAGAATAGCCAAGTTCCAATTGTTTCAGGCGAAGAAATGATCCGTTCTGCTGAAACCATGTACTGACCTGCGTGTTGTTCGTTATCGGAGTGGCGCTCAGGCGAGGCCATAATGCAAACAAGTTGCGGTTATCTTCCGACCAATGATCATCTGCATAGCCCTTTAGCAACTGATTTTGCGACAAAACCGCACCATCTCCGTCATTATCGATAAAGGGCGCCGTGGCGGAAACGCCGATGCGGAAAGATTCTCTGGCTACACCCTGGAAAAAGGCGCTGATATCCCAATTTTTATATCCCGCAGAAAAGCCAAAACCATACGATATTTCGGGGATAGTTGGGTAACCAACAGGTACTTTATCCGCTTCTGTTATTTTACCATCCCGGTTTACGTCGCGGTATTTGATATCGCCGGCCATATAATCACCAAACTGAACCGGTGAGTTGGCAACCTCATTCTCATCAACAAATAATCGTTCAGCAATATATCCCCATTCCTGCTGAATGGAATGGCCTACCCTCGAACGCCACCACTCCTCATACTCCGGCTCTTCATAAACTTCATATTGATTGGTCGCATAGGTAAAGTTACCACGTCCCTGGACCCAGGCATGAGATCCAAAGTACTGCGAATAATCGAGTGACAGATCAATCCCTTCACCTGAAGCCTCTCCCACGTTAGCCATAACACCGGCAGAAAGTCCCATCGATGCCGGAATAGACGAGCGGGCCATCAGGATATTCTTCCGGCTTTCATGAAAATACTCGGCCTGAATCTGCAATGCATTGAACAATCCGACTTCAAGAGCTACGTTCGTCTTCTCAGATGTTTCCCAGGTGATATCTTGATTGGCATATCGGCTTATACTGATGCCGGATCTGGAGTATCCGTTATCTGTTCCAAAAGTGGATCCATCCGCATTCATGTTCACATTCGACAAGTAGAAAAACCGGTCAGTGTCACTTCCAATTGCATCATTCCCTACTAATCCATAGGTGGTCCTAAGCCTTAAATTGTTGATCACTTTCAGGTACGGCTTCCAAAAATCTTCATTAGAAATGCTCCAGGCCAGCCCGGCCGACGGAAAGAATCCGAAACGATGTGTCTTATCAAAGCGTTCTGAACCGTTATATCCGAAGTTGAACTCAACAAAATAACGATTGTCATACGAATAGGTAGTCCTTCCTGAAACACCTAAATTACGGGAAGGCAGGGATAACTCAAGGCTTCCGGCATTAGCGGCCAATTTCTGTCGCATAGTGTAAACCATCATGGCGCTTACACCATGTTTCTCCTGAAACGTCCTGTTGTAACTCAACGCCGCTTCAAGATAGAATACGGAACTGACATCTTTCCCTCCCTCGCTGTATCCAAGGTACTCCGTTCCGGAATCTTCATTAATCAATGATAACTTATATTCGTCCTCTTTTCTGTCATAAGAGGACATGTTATAGTAAAACGGCGAGTATGCGCGGGTCACATCAAAGTAGGAAGATCTGCTGGTATTCATTAGTGTTCTGAAATTCAGCCCCTGAGCAAGAAAAGAAAGCTCCTGATTCAACTCCAGTTGTGCAAGCATCACTGATCTGGAATAATCCTTGTATCCTTTTACCAATTCAGCATAGGGATTGATGTAGTTTCCTTCCTCGTAATTCCCGAACATGATATGCTGAACAGTTGGATTGACTTCTGCGGGGTAATAGGCAGGAAACAAGGCCGGATTAGTTCGCATCACCATATTATACATGCCTGTACCGCCATGGATCGGTCCGGTGTAATCGTCAAAATTCCCGTTCATCCTGATCACAAGCTCTGTCGATTCAGACAGGTTTACATTTACGTTTGACCGAAGTGTATATTTGGTCAGATTGATATTGTTATTGAAATTATTTCTGCCATCTACTTTCAGCATACCGTTATCTTTGTTAACGGACCCCGCGACAAAATAACGGGCTACCTTACCTCCGCCGGAAACATTCAGATTTACCCGCTGATTCATGGTAAAATCTTTGAAGAGTTCATTTTTCCAGTCGGTAGCCGGATACACATATGGATTTGTCCGTGCTATCGTATTATCAATTTTCCTTTGGGAATAAGGCAACAGACCGAGCGGATCCCTGGTTAACACGGCTTCATTATGCAACTTCATGTACGTGATCGGATCGGCCAATTCAACCTCCCTGGTCGGCATGGAAACAGAATTTTCAACCCGTAGACTAACCTTTGCCTTTCCTTCAACCCCTGATTTTGTTGTGACCAGGATTACACCGTTGGCTCCACGGGCACCATACAATGCGGTGGCGGTAGCATCTTTCATAATGCTGAAACTGGCAATATCATCGGGTTGCATTCTCGACAGTTCGGTCGTGGTTACCTCCACATTATCAATCAAAATCAAAGGATCCACTTTATAACCAAACGTGGTGACACCACGAATAAAAAAATCTGCATTATCTTGTCCCGGTTCACCGCTTCGCTGGTAGGAAATCATTCCGGCTACCCGACCGGCCAAAGCTGTCGTCAAGTTACTGCTCGGAACCTTTAGCTCTGCCGGTTTTACCGTTGAGATCGAAGCCACCACGCTTTCCTTTTTCTGCTTGCCAAAGGCAACCACCGTCACATCCTCCAATTCTTCCGTCTTCTCTTTCAACTGAACATTGATCACTTTCTGATTACCGACGTCGATGATTTGACTTTCCATTCCGATAAATGAAAAAATCAATTTCTCATTGGGATTAGCTTCAATGGTATAAGAACCATCCGTATCGGTGATCACCCCACGGGTAGTTCCTTCAATCGTAATGGTTACCCCGGGTAACGGATGTCCTTCATTGTCAGAAATGATACCTTTAACCAGGTTCTTCTGTTCTACAACTTCTCTGCTCCGGGAAAACTCCTTATCGGGCTTTTCGTTTTTCTTAATAATAACACCTTTGTGAGCAATCTCATAGGAAAGATCGGTCCCGCGAAGACATTCATCAAGTGCTTCTTCCAAAGTCGCTTTTTCAAACTCAATTTTGGGTACTTTTACATTCCGGATATCTTCCACACTATAGAAAAACGTAAACTCCGTCTGTTTTTGAATTTCTTTAAGCGCTTCACTTAAAGAAATATTCTGCAGAGAAAGTTTAATATGAGCCGTTTGCGAATAACTCTTCGCTGACACCTGCAGAAAAGCAGCCAATAAAAGAAAGCTGACAAGTTTCATCACACGAATAATTTTTAGGACGCTTTCCCTGAAAGGAAAAACACCCAGTCGGTTTTTTTTCATAAATTTGTGTTTAAGTTTAACGAATTGTTTCTGTTCAATCAGAAATGAGCTTACAGGAGATGCTGGTAACATCTCCTGTTTTTATATTTTGGAAAAACTAACCTCCTTCCCTTTAACCGATACCTTTACCTTCCCGGTTCTGGTAATGATATCCAGCACCGGCTCAATACTTTCATACTTATTTAATCCTCCTTCGAAACGCATTTCCTTTAATGACTCATCACTATACCGGAAAGTGAAATCATACCACCGGGAGAGCGTCTTCATAATCTGATCCAATGACTGATCAGTGAAAACATATCTGCCTTTCGTCCACTGCGTATATTGGCCTGCATCCACATTCAGTACAGTCACCTCCGCGCTCGCTTTGTCAAAAACTGCTTGCTGATCAGGTTCAAGCAAACATCCCCGGGTCAGTTTATCTCCCAGGCTGATCTTGACACTTCCTTCGACCAGGGTAGCATAGGCGCTTGATTCGTCCGGGTATGCCTTTACGTTAAATGATGTTCCCAAAACCTGTACCTGCATTCCGTTAACCTGAACAATGAAAGGATGTTTCTCATCTTTCTGAACCTCAAAATAACCTTCTCCTTCCAATATCACTTTCCTGTTCTCTCCCGAAAAACGCACCGGAAAGACTATTCTGCTCATTGAGTTTAAATACACTCTGGTACCATCGGAAAGAACAAGGCTGTACTCTCCTCCCCTCGGAACGATCAGCTCATCCTGCAGCACTTCTTCCGGTACATGGCGTGATTGCTTTTGATATTGCAGTTCATCATTACTCTTTTCTATGATTGTCCCGTCTGCTTCTTTCATTGCCCCAGCTTTTTCTTTACCCAGGTCAATTGTTTGACCACTGCTCAAAACGAGAATGGCATTTTTTGTCCCGGGTACAATTTCTGATGTACGCATATGATCTTTATCCGGGTGTTCATATATCAACCAATACATGATTGTACCTGCCAAGAGAGGAAGCAAAACTGCCGCTGCATATTTAAAAAGGATAAGCGATTTCTTTTTCTTCATCCTGATTGCCACTGCCTCAGCAAATCTCTCCCATGCCCTGTTTGTATCCACTTCTTCGAATTGTGCATTTCGGTTATAGAAGTTAGCCTGAACCTGCATCTTTTTGAAGAAAACCTGATTTTGTTCAGAGCTATTCAGCCACTGATAAAAACGATCAGACTCTTCCGGGCTTAATTTACCGGTTATTTTTTTTGCGATCAATCCGGAGTTCTCAAATAATGGATTCAATTTGTCCATGTAAAACTTTTGCATTTAATGGCGAAACAAACAAGAATAAAAACAGGGTGAATGATGAGGAAATTATTTTTTTACAGAGATAGGAAGCTTAATATAAATCTCCGACAGAATGTCCTTTATTATGTCTTTGCAAAGTTTTAGGAAAACCGGACAAGCAAAGGTCAAAATCTTATGGTAGGAACTGGTTCAACAGGAAAACGGTAAATACATGATCTTTGAGTCTGCTTCTCAATTCCTTGTATGCATTTTTTTTCAATGTTTTCACCGTGTTCAGAGAGACGTCGAGCTTCTCTGCAATTTCAGGATTCCTGTACCCCTTCAAACTCAGCAAAATGATCCTTCTGCTTTGGGTCGCCAGGCCATTCACGGCTTGATAAATAATCCTGTATGTTTCTTCTTCCTGAATTAACTCATAGAAAAAACCTTCGGTCGCGAGTTCTTTCCGGAGGATTTCCTCATGAAGGTTCCTGATTCTGATCTGATTGAGGCAATTATTACGGGTAACAGTATAAATAAAACCTTTCACAGCCTTAAAGTCCGTGAACTGATGCTTTCTTCTCCAGAATTCGATAAACGCCTCCTGAGCCGCATCCTCCGCCAAATCTGAATCACGCAGGTATTTTCTGGCGAAAATACAAACAGAAGGGAAAAATCCTTCAAAGAATTTTTTAAACGCTTCGTTACTGCCCTGTTGGATATTTTTGATCAATATTTGATCCGGCCCCATACGTTAAAAATTGTAGGGGTAAAGGTAAAAATCTTTTGGTGAAAGCATTTCAAAAATTAAAAACGTCTGTAAATACTGATTCACTGATCGCTATTAAAAATAAAAAGCCCGGAAGAATCTGTCTGTTCTTCTGAACTCTTGAACCCTATCTGTCCGGACAGGATTGGTGTCTGCATCGGCCTTTTTATAACCGCGACAGTTGACTCAGGTATTTGCCTATGATGTCAAATTCAATATTAACAGTTGTTCCCTCCACAAATGTATGGAAGTTGGTATTTTCGTAAGTATAGGGTATAATCGCTACCTGAAAGGATTTCTTTTTCGAATTGACAACCGTGAGGCTTACCCCGTTTACAGTAACTGAGCCTTTTTCGACTGTGATGTAGCCCTGCTTTGCCTTTTTTTTGTCAAAATCATACTTAAACGTATAATACCAGCTCCCTTCGGCTTCATCTACTTTTATACACGTAGCTGTCTGGTCGACATGCCCCTGAACAAGATGTCCGTCTAACCGCCCATTCATTACCATACTGCGTTCCAGATTCACTTTTGAACCAACTTTAAGCTGACCAAGGTTGGTTTTCTTAATAGTCTCCTTAATAGCCGTAACAACATAGGTTTTAGCCTTTTCATCGATTTTAACAACAGTCAGGCAAACACCGTTATGCGACAGGCTTTGATCTACTTTCAATTCACTTGCAAAAGAACAGGAAATTGTAAAATGATAATTCTCCTGCTCTTTTTCAATGGCTTCCACTACTCCGTATTCTTCAATAATTCCTGAAAACATAGCTTTCAAAGGTTTAAATGGTTAAATTGCAAAAATGGCTACAACGATTATATAATTTATATCTTGTTTTTTATGCTCTGATACTGCGGTCTGCCTTCTCCGGTTTCCGTGCTACCGTTTCCGGTACTGCTGTTCGTAATAGCTCTGATAATCGCCGCTGGTCACCTGTTGAAGCCATTCTTCGTTGTTCAGGTACCAGTCGATCGTTTTTTCAATTCCTTCTTCAAACTGAAGGCTCGGCACCCATCCCAGCTCTTTCTGCAATTTCGATGAATCGATCGCGTAACGCAGATCATGTCCTGCCCTGTCCTTCACATAGGTGATCAGTTTTTCGGAAGTTCCTTCTGTTCTGCCCAGTTTCCGATCCATGATCCGGCACATGATTCTGATCAGATCTATATTTTTCCATTCATTATGTCCGCCGATATTGTATGTTTCTCCGGTTTGTCCCCGGTGAAAGATCACGTCAATGGCACGCGCATGATCATCCACCCACAACCAATCTCTTATGTTTTCACCTTTCCCGTATACCGGAAGCGGTTTATTGTTCCTGATATTATTGATGAACAGCGGAATCAGTTTTTCAGGGAACTGGTATGAACCATAATTATTGGAGCAATTCGAAACCACTACGGGCAGTCCGAAGGTATCGTGATAGGCCCTTACAAAGTGATCGGAACTGGCTTTTGAAGCCGAATACGGGCTGTGCGGATCATATTTGGTAGTTTCTTTGAACATCTCATCTCCCATCTTCAGCGCACCATAAACCTCGTCGGTCGAGATATGATAAAAACGTTTTCCTTCCGGTTTATCTTTCCAGATGCTGCGTGCCGCGTTCAGCAAGTTTACCGTACCGATCACGTTGGTCATCACAAACTCCATAGGATTGGAAATGGACCGGTCTACGTGCGACTCAGCCGCAAGATGAATAACCCCGTCAAACTGTTTTTCCTGGAATAGTTTCAGCATCGTCCCGGCATCAACGATATCACTTTTAATAAACTCATAATTTGGCCGGTCCTCAATATCCTTCAAGTTGGCCAGATTACCGGCATAGCTCAGCTTGTCCAGGTTGACAATTTTATATTCCGGATACTTAAGGACGAACAACCGGACGACATGGGAGCCTATAAATCCGGCACCGCCGGTGATGAGAACTGTT
>JBDKTZ010000007.1:0-3171 GCA_039679975.1 Prolixibacteraceae bacterium | reverse complement strand
AGAGAAGAAGAAAATACTCAAAACCAGGGCTGAAGGCTCAAAGCTAAAAACTTAAGGTGATTACAGCGGCGGGGTTCCACCTCTTCCCATTCCGAACAGAGAAGTTAAGCCCGCCAGCGCCGATGGTACTGCAGTTATGTGGGAGAGTAGGTCGTCGCCCTTCTATCAGACCCTGTGTTCAAACGAGCACAGGGTTTTTTATTGGCACCAGGGCAAAGAGCGGAGACCGGAGACCGGAGACCGGAAACGAGGAAAGGTGGCAGGGTGAGAAGGTTGCAAAAACAAAATAGGCACAACCCGTAGGTCATGCCTTCCCCAAGACGCTAATGGCCGTCTGGTCAATGAAATGTTATTGTCATTTGCGAAAACCAAAGATTGTTTTCCTTTTTTTTAGTTCCGCGGCTTTCCCGGTGATTAATTGATAGGCAGTTCCCCATTCCATTAATCCGCCCAAATTCCGGTCATCAATAAACAGGTCGGCATGTATTTTTCGACTGAGTGAAACATCGTATTTTTCCTCCGGATAGCTGCTGTTAACAGCGTAAAATTCTATCCCCTTTGCCCTGCAAAATTCCACAGCTTCTTCTAATTGTTTGCCGCTCCGAAAAGTCCACAGGATTAGTTGGTGCCCATCTTTTTGTAATAGTCTTAACGTTTCGACAGCAAAAGGGATTTCTTTTCCTATTCTGGGATATTCATGTTCTACAATAGTACCGTCAAAGTCAACAGCAATAATCATGCGTTAAAAATTAAATTTCCCGAAAATAAGAAATTTTAACCGGATAATAGACAAATTAGGTTGCTTCCAAATAGTAGTCATATCCGTAATTATGCTTGTATATGTACTGAGCTCCGTAATATCCTACCTGAGCATGCCTGCGGACATGAATATCATTTAAAATAATACCTGCATTTTTCATGGACTTATTCACATGCATATGATTGATGAACCGGACTTCACCCTTCTTGCTGTAATCCTGGCGGAGAACAAACAGATTCACGTCAGTAAACTGGCTGATGATGATCCCGTCCGAAACCAGGCTCAACGGGGCGTTGTCAATAATAATGTAATCGTATTCTTCACGTGCATCCTGAATGAGCCGTTCGAGCCTGCCGGTTTCCAGTATTTCTGACGGATTAGGCGGTACAGGTCCACCTGCGATAAGGAACAGATTTTCGATCTTGGTTTTCTGGACAACATCCTGCTTCTCGTGTTGTGTAATAAGGTAAGTGCTTAACCCCGAGTAATTTTGGCAGCCGAATTGTTTGTGAAGACCTGGTTTTCTCAAGTCACAGTCGATGAGCAGTACTTTCATGCTGTTCATCGCGATCATTGAAGCCAGGTTCAACGCAGTAAATGACTTTCCTTCACGGGGAATGACCGAGTTTACACTGATTACTTTTGAATTTTCGTGTGAATAAAGGAACCGTAGGTTTGTTCGCAATTCCCTGAATGATTCGGCCAGTGCTGAGCGCGGATACTTGATCGCGGGTATTGGTTCTTTCCTGTGCGAATTATTGACAATGTTACCAACGATCTGAATGGAAGTCAGCTGCTCAATTTCTTCTGCCGAGTTGATACGGTCGTTAAAATAGGATCCGATAAGCATGAAAAAGATGGGAATCATCAATCCTGCAAGTCCTCCGACGGTGATGTTGAATACCGGTTTGGGACCGATCATGACAGCGGTATTTTCTTCAGCCTGATCGACCACCTGCGCATCAGAGACGTTCGACGCATGCGTGATTGCTGCTTCGGCTCTTTTTTTAAGGAGGTAGGTGTAAAGTTCATTATTTAGGTCAAACGAACGCTGGATATTCATTAGTTCCTGTTCTGTCTTGGGATAAGCCTGAAGCTGTACCCTCATACCCGAGATTCTTCGATCCAGATTGCTGATTGTAATCCTGGAATTATTTAGCAAATTGCTTAGATTCTCTTTCAGTGATTGAGTTGTCATCGCAATTTCGTTGTTAGCAAGTATCAGACTTGGGTTTTTTTCCTGAACAGAGTACGATAAAACCTCGCGCCGATTATAAAGATCGGTGAGCTTGGTGACCAGATTGGTCAGGTTTTGATCGGTAATTCCGGCAACAGAGGGTGCGATGATTTGCTGCATTTTTTCCTTGTCGTTCATGTATCGGTTCAGGTTCATATAGTATGTGAGACGCGCCTGCTCTTCTGAACGTTCTGTTTCCAGCTGTCCAAGTTTCTGCATGATCAGATCTCCCTCCTGTCCGATATTGATAATCTGGTTCTGCGAACGGAAGGAGGTAAAATTTCGTCCGGTTTCATTCAGCGTGTCAATCACCCCGGTAAGCTGATTATCAATGAATTTAACGGTGCTTGCCGACCTTTTGTTTTTTTCGATCAGCCCAAACTGAATAAATACCGTACTTAGTTCATTCAGATAATCAGCAGCTTTTTTGGGATGGGTATCAACCAATCCTACATTAATGAGATTGGAGGCTCCTTCTTCGGTATCGACTTCGAGTTTTGAGGTATACTCAACAGCTTGTTCGTGCGGATCGTTAAATTGAAAATAAAATGTACCTTCCGGATTCTGTTCCTTTTTCCATACAGTGAAATTGAAATACTTGTTATGGAACGGTTCCCCGAATTTTTTTGTTTCGGATACATTCACGCCGGTTCTTGTACCATCGTAAGTAAAAGAATCAGAGATTTTGACATTGTAATGAAGCGAATCAAGCATTGAAATATGAACAGGAACATTAAACACGTTGATTTCTCCGCGATTCATTGTAACAATGAATGGTTCATCTCCATAAAGTTCTTTATCTCTAAACAGTTCTGTTTTGAACCATGTAGTTGCCCAATCGAGGTTATCAAGTACCTGCTTGTTCAAAGAAAAGGACTTCAATACACCGATATGGTCATTGATGTTTATGTCTTTAGTCAGGGTCCTGTTCACATCCCCCTCGTTCATAACATCCGGGTCAGCTTCTTCTTTTACCAGTATCAAGGTTTTGGAATGATACGCCGGCTCCAGGGATTTGCTGATCACTATTGCAGCCAAAACTCCGATGGAGATACTAAGAAGAAGCCAGGGTGAGCTTCTCAATATACGGTGGAGGAACTTTTTTATCGCTACAGAGTCTTCCTTCTCCAGAGTATTGCTAAAACTTTCTATTCTTTTCATACATTTATATTTT
>JBDKTZ010000040.1:0-16736 GCA_039679975.1 Prolixibacteraceae bacterium | reverse complement strand
ATAGTTGACCCGCCAAGGCTCGAACTTGGACTCTTCTGAACCAAAATCAGACGTGTTGCCAATTACACCACGGGTCAATCATATTGCCTTTTCTTTAAAGACAGCGCAAAAGTATAAAAATTTTCATTTCTGCATGCCCTCTGCAGAAAAATTTCCCGATAATAGTACTTTCCTTGATGCTTTTTAAGGTAATTTTTGTTTCCTTTTAACTTGCTTTTTCAATGTCGCCGATACTTCCCGATTCAGTTGCCGCAAAATATTCCTGGCCTTTGCCCGGATGCCTGCTGATTGATCCTGTGATAGTTCATGTTCCAGGATCTGTGTCAGTTCAGGTTTTAATCCGGGTTCATCCAGGGCAATGTTAAATAAAATTTGAAGCGCGTGAGCCCTCACCGCAACGGGGATGGACTGATTGGTGTAAGTATTCATACAGAAATCAAATAAGAATCCCTGTTGCCTGCCCGGTATCTGATGGCAGGTGATAATCTTCAGAAAATGTCTCATTTTGCTCAAATTTTTCGTCTTTTTCAGCGCTTTAAATAAGGCAGGAAGGTAGGGTTTGATCAGATCAGAATTGCTGGTGTTGACTTTGTCCATGATCCATGCAGCGCGCCAAAACTCCTGCTTTGATTCATCAAAAGCCAGGTCGATGACTAAACCAAGATTTTCAGAATGACCGGTAAGATGCTGTGAAAATAAATCAAGATTTTCCCAGGAACTGATCATATCAACGAGATCTTCTCTCTTCATTATTAGGCCGGATTTTACTAATGAAAACTTTTCAGGGAATCGCTATAACGGTTTAGGCATTATTACCGCGATGGTTGTAAACACCAGCGACCATCCGAGAATGGAAATCATCATATAAGCAAAAACATTTTTATGTGTCGAATAATATTTTTTGAGTAAAAATGCGCCTATCGGGATGCTTAAAACAACCGGAGTCATAATGATTATTCCCCAAAGGCCATAACTTTTCCGGAATTTAACGAGGCTTCGCATCCGCTTCGTCGAAACAGGTTTCGTTCGTGGTTTCCGCTTAAGCAACCTGCCCAGATCAATTGAAAAATACTTCCTGATCGTAAAATTTAAAGCTTCTTTATGTGTGTTGAAATACCTGATGATAAAACCGCTGAAATAATAAAAAAAGATAAAGCCGCTTATTCCACCTACAGTAACAGCAATAATCGTCTGGGTATAATCCAACCCGATCACGATGGCATAGGGAAAAGTTAAAAAATACTTGACTGTGGCCAGCAAATAGACATTCAATATTTTTAGAATTACACCAACGCTCATATCTTCCTCCGTTTCATGACTTTGTCCACGTCAAAGGTGAGAAAAAAGAATGATACTTGATCGTTGTGTTTTATGAATTTAGAATTTCTTAACTTTTGTTATGAAATTGATTTTTGCCACGCCGTAAGGTGAATAATAAATCCGTATTTTTGTGTTAAAGAAATCCATGGCTTAACAAGAGCCTGTTAATTTTATGATCATGAGTATCGAAAAAGAATGGTTTGAAAGTGGAGACTGGAATAACGATCTACGCTTAACGGTTCACCCTTCGGTGGATGTAAAGCAGTTCTACGAGCAATATTTTAGGCGTCCTGATTTGTGGAAGGCGGCTTTTGAATATCTGAAGAATGATTTGTTGACCGCCCATACAGGCAAATATTCCTTAAAGGGCGATGAGGCAGTTGCTATTGTCTCCGAGTACCAGACAAAAAAGCCGGAAGATGCCAAATGGGAATCTCACCGGAAATTCATAGACTTGCAGTACGTGATAAAAGGAGAGGAAAAAATGGGTTTATTACCCCTCCAGGTTGCAAAATTGGCTTCTGATTATGATGAAGATAAGGACGTGATTTTGTTTGGGAACCAGGATGGTGAATATTACGTGGCCAATCCGGATGCATTCTTCCTGTTTTTTCCAGACGATGTGCATCGGCCGTGCATCCGTATCGGTGATTCAAAACCTGTGAAAAAACTGGTGATTAAGATCGCTTTTGACAAATAGCTTGGGGCCGTTGTTTGCAGAAGAGAACCCCATCACCTTCACTTGATTCGGAATAGTCACATTTAAACATCCTTTGTCAGATCGACATCGTTGATCCGGACCGCAGTATCGTCGCTTAACCATTGTTTTTGTTAATGATATTAAAGCGAGATCATGATAATTTAATAAATGATAAACCTTATATCTCATCAGCATTATTGAAAAAATTCTTGTTTTATATTTTTAAACATGAAACTTTTATCTTCAAAGTGCTGATTTCGCTGTTTTAGTGATCAGAAGTTTTTTGAATTTTGAAATATTGTTTAGCAACATAGTTTCTCAAGATTCACTTGTAAAGTAACTACATTTATTGAATTGTTCAGAAGCAAAAACAGATGACGGTGCGTTTGGAGAAAAATGACAGCGAGCTTTGGGCAGCGTTCCTGAAAGGAGATCAGCAGGTTTTATCCTTGATTTACTTATTGCATGTGAACGCATTGTTTGATTATGGATGCAGGATTTCCGGCGACCATGACTTGATCAAGGATTGCATCCAGGATATATTTTTTACGATCATAAAAAACCGAAAGACACTTTCTCCTACCAATAATGTGCGTCTGTACCTGATTAAGGCGTTTAAGAGAAAGTTGATCCGGGAACTTCAAAAGAAACCACGGTTTTTACAGATGGATGCCGAAAACGCGGGTCGCTTTGAAATAAATTTCCTGAAGAGTTTTGATCATGCCGAGTTTGAAGTAACTGAAGAACAAAAGGAAAGGCTGAGCGGAGCCGTCAATACCTTAACATTGCGTCAAAAAGAAGCAATCTATCTCAGGTTTATAAGAGGTATGAATTATCATGATATTTCTGTAGTTATGGATTTGAATTATCAGTCAGCCAGGGCATTAATTCATCGCGCAATCGACAAACTGAGAAACACGCTTCATGGAGAATCTGAATTTTTCAGCAGAGTATTGCTTTTTATTTTCAGGTGTTGTCGTCCTTAAATATGCTGCACAGCAGAAAAAATCATCTTCAAAACTCATCAACAGAAGTCAGTTGTCTGCCTTTTATATGCAGATTTTAACTTCATGGATAAATACGAGAAATACCAAGCGGACGATTTTCTGGCCGATGACTGCTTTTTACATTGGGTGCTTCATCCTACTGAAGAGGAAGAACAGTTCTGGAAAAAGTATCTGGAAGAGCATCCTGAGAAAAAAAAGGACATTGAGGAGGCTAGATTCATTTGCAGCATTTTTCAGGTGAAGCAAAAGAAGCTTAGTCTGGACGAAACATACGAGGTCTGGGATGGCGTTCTGCAATTATCAAAGCAACTGAAAACGAGGAGATGGATTCCTTTCCTGAAATATGCTGCCGTATTCCTGTTGCTTTTTCTTTCCGGGATGTTTGCCTATTATTTATATGAAAAAGGAGGTCAATATGAGCATTTTGAGCTGGCGACCGGAATAATTCCGGCAAATGGCGAGGCTAAAATCATCTTGTCAGACGGTTCCGAAATTTCGCTCGAAAAAAAGGAATCTAAAATTAACTACAATAGTTCAGGAAATCAATTGATCATCAACAATGATACTGTCAGGCAGAATCAATCCGGCCAGGCCGAAGCAATAAATAAGATCATTATTCCGTATGGTAAAAAGTCAGTGGTCCAGTTGTCGGATGGAACCATGGTTTGGTTAAATGCGGGAAGCCAATTGGTTTACCCATCGGTTTTTCTAAAGGATAAGCGGGAAGTTGTATTGATTGGAGAGGCCTACTTTGATGTTGCCAAAAAACCTGCCAAGCCCTTTGTTGTCAAAACATCAAACTTGTCTGTAACCGTGCTGGGAACCAAATTTGATGTCTCTGCCTATCCGGAAGATGAATTTGCGGAAACTGTCCTGGAAAGCGGAAGTGTGGCCCTGGAAGTAAGCGATAGAAATTTTTTTAACCGAAATAAAAAGGTTTTCCTGAAGCCGAATCAAAAAGGCAGAGTGAAAAAGGCAGACGGTGAAATGAGTTTAATGGAGGTGGATGTGAGCCAGTATACATCCTGGAAAGACGGTATGCTAAAGTTTGAACGGGAAGACTTAATTCGCGTGCTGAGAAAAGTTGAACGTTATTATAATGTCCGTATCGAACTCGGGGATCCTTTAACAGGTGGATTTCTGATTTCAGGGAAACTGGATTTGAAAAATAGTCCTGAAGAGACGTTAAATTCGATCAGGTTGACAGTGCCGATCGATTGGGCAAGAAAAAGCAATGGTGATTTTATGATCACGAGAAAATAAAGGAAGACAGAGAACGGGTATTGAATGACCTATTCCTGTCGGGATTTAAAAGCCAAAAAAAACCGGTAAATGTAGCAGCATCTACCGGTTCAAACCAAAGTTTTTAGTTTGTTAATCATTAATTTAAAACAAGTCAAATTTATGAAAAAAAAGTATTACAGAAGAATCTTTCATGCGAATGACAGATTTAAAAAATTGTTGCTTATGATGAGACTATCGTTGTTTTTTCTGATTGCGAGCACATTTGTCGTTTTTGGGGAAAGTTATTCTCAAGGCACCAAATTGTCCCTCGATCTTGAAAAGGCTACTATTAAGCAAGTCTTTCATGCGATTGAGCAAAGCAGTGAGTTCATTATCTTATACTCTGACGATATTCTGGATGTATCGGAACAAGTGAGTGTTCAGGTAAAAGATGCTCCGGTTGGGCGTATTCTGGATCAGCTTTTTGAAGGCACCTCGGTCGATTACAAAATCAATGATCGTCAGATCGTGATTACCCGGAGAATTCGCAATGACAAACCAGAGTTGATACAGCAATCTCCCGTCCAGGTAAACGGGAAAGTAGTTGATGCAAAAAGAGAACCAATGCCCGGAGTAACGGTAACGATAAAAGGTACAACGACCGGAACAATTACTGATTTTAACGGTAATTTTAAGCTTTCGGTTCCTGAAGGGGGCAAAGTCCTTCAATTTTCCTTCGTGGGTTATCAGCCTCAGGAAATTACGATCGGCGCTCAAACGACATTCAATATCCAATTGATTGAAGACGTGATGGAACTGGAAGAGGTCGTGGCTGTGGGCTATGGCGTTCAGCGTAAAAGCGATTTGACCGGAGCAACCAGCCGTCTGACGGAGGATAATATGAATAAGTCGGTCGCGACTTCTCCTGTGGAGATGATGCAGGGACGGGTGTCAGGAGTCAACATCACGCAAAACAACGGGGAACCGGGAGCCGGCATGTCTGTCCGAATTCGCGGGACAAATTCCATCCGGTCGGGACAAGACCCCTTATATGTTATCGACGGTGTACCTCTCGACAACAGCAATGTGACTCCTACCGGGGGTTCCGCAGCAGGATACGGGAGTGGTGCCTCGAAAAATCCTATCAGTTTTTTAAATCCCGAGGATATCGAATCGATAGATATTCTGAAAGATGCTTCATCGACAGCGATTTATGGGGCAAGGGGGGCAAACGGAGTCGTGTTGATCACCACCAAAAAAGGAAAACAGGGGAGAAGCTCAATCACGTACGATGGCTATACCGGGATTTCTCAGATCAGGAAAAAACTGGATTTGCTTTCGCCTGAAGAGTTTCGCTCTTATACCAAGGAAGACGGCACCAAACTACTGGATTTGGGAGCAAGTGTCGATTGGCAGGATGAAGTGTTTACCACGGGTGTCACCCAAAGCCACAGCCTTTCCTATGGCGGGGGGACGGAAAATTTTACCTATCATGCCTCCATGGGATACCTCAACCAGAAGGGTATCATCGAATCGACGGGGCAGGAAAAGCTGAATGGGAAAATCAATATTTCTCAGAAGGCCTTCAATGGAAAGCTGAACGTCACTGCAAGTTTAATCGCGTCTCATATCACCGATGACCGCGCTCCGATTACAGAAGCAAGCGGCTCCGGCTATGAGGGCGACCTCATGCTGACGGTGTTGAAAACCAACCCCACGTATCCCATTTTTAATGAGGATGGCTCGTATTACCAGCATGCCAACGATCAGCGTAATGCCGTGGCCATGATCGACTTGGTCGACGATGAAACCCAAACCGATCGTATTATTTCAAACCTGTCGGCTGAATATGAGATACTCAAAAACCTGAAATATAAAATCAACCTTGGCTTTGACCGTACTTCGGCCGAACGCAGGGTGAACCAAAATAAGCAATTGAGCTATCTGGTGAACAAGGGAGAAGCCGATATCAACACGATCACGGCCAACAACAGACTGGTGGAGAATTATATTACTTATCAGAAGAATATCGGAGAAGATCATTCTCTGAATTTTCTGGCTGGTCATGCCTACCAGCTTTTTAAGATATCGACTACCGAAATGAATGTCAACGGATTTGAAGTGGACGATATTAAATACACCGATAACCTGGGGTATGGAAATTTCTCGGCGGCCTCTGTTGCTTCAACTGCTGTTGAACGTGAATTGCAGTCCTTTTTCGGCCGTGTCAATTACAATTACAGAGATAAATATATGCTGACATTCACCGGGCGCTTCGACGGTTCATCTAAGTTTGGTGAAAACAAGAAGTATGGTTTTTTTCCTTCAGCAGCATTTGCCTGGAGATTAACCGGAGAACCTTTTATGGAAGGTCTGAATGCGATCAGCAATCTGAAGCTTCGTTTTGGGTGGGGCTTAACCGGGAACCAGGAGATCCCGGATAAGATCTCTTTACTGGCAATTGGAACAACACCTGCGGCAAACGGCTATTTCGGAGGGAAGCTCGTGCCGGGGATTACCTATCTGAGGACACCGAATCCGGACATTCAGTGGGAAACTACTATTCAGGCCAACGTCGGTATTGATTTCGGCTTTTTTGAGAACCGCCTTTCGGGGACAATCGACGTGTTTAATAAGAAAACAAAGGACGTGTTGCTGGAAGTATACGGTAAGTTCCCGTCTCCTACCGAAAGACAATGGCAAAATGTGCCGGATATGAAGATCGTGAATAACGGGATCGAGTTGGGGTTAAATGGTGGCCTGATCGAAAAGAAAGAACTGTCATGGGATATGGGCGTCAATTTCTCCTATATTAAAAACGAAGTGAAGGATATGCCGGTTCAGTTAATTGAAACAGGTAACGCCAGCGGACAGGGGCTTTCCGATACACGGGTACAGATTATCACCAACGGTCAGCCAATGGGGACCTTTTACGGTTCTGTTTGGGAGGGCTTTGACGATAATGGAATGAGTGTTTACAAAACAGATGGCGATGGGGTACAGGTAAAAGAATATTTAGGTTCAGCGCTGCCCGATTTCACTTACAGCATCAGTTCAAAGCTTACCTGGAAGAGATTCGATGTCAGCATGTTTTGGTATGGTTCGCAAGGTAACGAAGTGTATAATAATACGGCAAACGCCTTGTTTCTGAAAGGCCCCCTGGACAAAGGGAATAATGTCCTTAAAGAGGTGCTTAACTCAGTTGAAAATCCAGAGAATTCAAACGCCTTCTCGTCCCGTTTTATTGAGGACGGTTCATTTTTACGTTTATCGAATGTGACGATCGGTTATACGTTTGCGACCGAGGCGATCAAATGGCTTAAAAGAGCCCGCGTGTATGTGACCGGAAATAACCTGTTATTGTTTACCGATTATTCGGGCTATGACCCGGAGGTAAATGTCGCGGCCGATCAAAGAGGAGTTCCCTCAATGGGGATTGACTTTTCTTCCTATCCGAAGTCAAGAACATTTACTTTTGGCGTGAACCTGCAATTTTAATCAAAACCTAAAATTAAAAAAATGAAACACGATAAATTGATTTCATCTTTGTTTGCTCTCAGCCTAATGATATCTGCAGGGTGTACGGACCTGAAAGAAAATGTGCTGGATGAGCAGCTGGGCGAAGACCTGCCTACCAATCCTGCAAACAGTGAAGCGCTTATCAATGCGCCTTATGCGGGCTTACGTCGAACAATTGAATGGTTTGATTATTGGGGATTACAGGAAGTAACTACCGACGAAGTGATCGTTCCTACCCGCGGGACCGACTGGTATGATAACGGTGCCTGGATCGACCTTCACCTGCATACCTGGACGCCCGACCATATCCGGATGAAAAATGTCTGGGATGCATTCAGCCAAACCATAGCCTGGTGTAATACGGCTATGTACTACATTGCGCAGTTCCCGCAAACGGAAAAAACAGAGCAATATATTAACGAAGCCCGTTTCCTTCGGGCTTACTATATGTATCTGGTCAACGATTTATACGGGCAGGTTCCTTATCGGGAAGCTGATGAACAGGATTATACGGTTTCTCCGCGTGTAATGAATCGGAAAGAGGCTACTGAATTTATAATCAAGGAAATAGAGGCTACTATGCCTAAACTGAAAGCTAAAGCGGACGTAGGGTCTGAACGGGTGACGAAGGAAGCAGCCCATGCCTTATTGGCAAAGATCTATCTCAATTATGAAGTCTATACCGGAGAGGCAAAATGGGCTGATGCCATTGCTCACTGTAACGAACTGATCAACTCCGGAACCTTTACAGTAGCAAACGATTATTGGACAATGTTTCAAAAAGATGTAGCCGAGCACAGCGAATTTATCCTTCGCGTTCCCATGGATGATAATGTGGATATGGGTAGTGGAAGCGTTTGGGTTAACTTCACGCTCCATTATTCACAGGTATTCGGAAACATTACCAGTACCTGGAATGGACCGTCAACAACCAAGACTTTCTTTGATACCTGGGACAAGGTGAACGATGCACGTTTTTATGATGATCGCATTAAGAGTCAAACCGGTTTTAACCAGGGGTTTTTGCATGGGCAACAATACGGGTTGAACGGCGCTGCTTTGAAACAGCGAAACGGACAACCGCTGATTTTCGTACCTGAGATTAATCTGAAAAGTTCCCCCGAAAATGCTGGTATCCGCGTGGTTAAATTTGCGCCTAATCCGAGTACCCAGCGGCAGTTTTCATCACCCAATGATGTACCGGTTATGAGGATTTCGGATATTTACCTGATCAGAGCAGAGGCAAAGTTCAGAAATAACGATGTTGCCGGTGCGCTGGCCGATATCAATTTCATTCGTTCAAAGCGGAGTGCCGCAGGAAAAACGCTCCCTAAGCTAACATCATTGACCGAAGAAGATATTTTAAACGAACGAGGCTTTGAATTATACTGGGAAGGTGTGAGACGTCAGGATCTGATAAGGTTTGGCAAGTTTACGGAGGCTTATCAGGAAAAGCCGGTCACTGATGCTTCAAAACAACTGTTCCCTTTACCCACTTCGGCAACCGATGTCAATGAAAATCTGAAACAAAACCCCGGATATTGAATGCTTTCATAACAAAAGTTCAATTCAGAAACAGATAGCTGGTTAGATGCAGATGGCCCCCTCGCGGGGTGATAAAGTCAGCCACCTTAAAAAAGTGGCTGATTTTTTTAAACATCCCCGAATATAAGTTGTTTATTTGGATATAAAAAAAACATATGAACGAAATAGTAGGAAAAGTAACCTTTAAAGGCAACCCTGTTACCTTACTGGGCAATGAAATCAAAGTAGGTGATAAAGCTCCCGATTTTTTCGTGTTGGGGGCCGATCTGAATCCAGTTAAGTTATCTGATTTTGAAGGAAAAGTAAAAGTGATTGCTGTTTATCCGTCGATCGACACCGGAGTCTGCCAGGCACAGAATCGCAGATTTAACGCAGAAGCATCGAATCTTGATGATGCGGTGATTTTGTCTGTTTCGTGCGACTTGCCTTTTGCACAGAAACGTTTTTGTGCCGCCGAAGGTCTGGATAAAGTCATTACTTTGTCTGATCATAAGGACGTTGACTTCGGAACCAAATACGGCTTCCTGATTAAAGAACTGCGCTTACTTGCGCGCGGTACAGTTATCATCGATAAAAAGGGTTTTGTGAAATATGTCGAATATGTTCCTGAAATAGCTACAGAGCCGGATTACGATGCTGCTTTGAACGCGATCCATGAAATCCTGTAGATTTCACAACCATATTAAAATAGGCTGTCCAAGATTATTGGCGGCCTTTTTTATGATCTGTCATGGATATCAGGTTGTCCGTTTGCGCCCTTTTTTTCCTTCACCGGCACATAGGGAATTGTAAAAAAGAAAGTACTGCCTTTTCCCGGTTCCGATTCCACCCTGATTTTCCCTCCAAGCGCCCGGACATGAGCCTTTGTAATTGACAGGCCTAGCCCGGAACCCTCATGCGCGCGTGTCAGGTTCTGATCGGCCTGGACAAAACGCTCAAAGATGGCTTCAAAACGATCTTTCGAAATTCCGCGACCGCTGTCTTTTATGTAAAACACCAGCCATTCATTTTCAAGATAATTCCCAAATTCGATAGAGCCTTTCTCCGTGAATTTAATGGCGTTCTTTATCAAATTGGTTAGGATCCCGTCCAATTTGTGGCGGTCCGTTCTGATAAGTCCCTGCGGTCCCGTGACTTGGGTGGAGACATTCATTGCAAGGCCCTTTTCAATCGCCTGAGGCAGAAAGAAGTCATAATGAAATTTCATTACCTCTCCGATATTCACATCCCCATAAGAGACTTTTGATTGTCCCGCTTCAATCTTTGAAATTTCAATAATGTCATTGATCGTATTGAGCAACCGCCGGCCGCTGTTATTGACGATCTCAATATATTCTTTTTTGTTTTCCTCCTCCAGATCGGGTTCGCTGAGTAGTTCCAGGAATCCAAGAATACCATTCATCGGAGTCCGGATTTCGTGGCTCATATTGGCAAGGAAAGCAGATTGTAAACGGTCGCTTTCTTCGGCTTTTTCCTTGGCCGAAATGAGTGCCTGGATCATTTTTGAGCGTTGGATTACATTCGACAACTGAGTCGCAACCATTTCAAGCAAAAGTGCACTTTTTTCGTTATAGGCCTTGGGATTGGTATAGCTTTGCACAACGATGATCCCAATCGTTTTCTGATCGTCTGTTAAAGGTACTCCGATCCAACATACGGGTACCGGACCTGAAAACCCGGTACTATTTCCACTAACAGTTCTGATGATATCGTCTTTCCGGAGAAGCAGTGTTTTGCCGGACTTGATTAACTGTCTGCACAAGACATTTTCTGCTTCTTTGTCATTCCGGTCATGTAGTTCACTGACAAAGTAAATACATTGGAGATTGTCAGTTTCGTGATCATAAAGAGCCGCATGAAAGTTTCCGGTGTCAATCAGCTTATTGAGTTCCTTGCGAATTACGATCAACAGTTCCTCAAGTGTTTTTGATGTCATCGATGTTTGGGCAATTTTATACAGCGTTTGTTGTACATTCTCGTCATACTTGCGCTGTGAAACATCAAGAAAGGTAATCACGGAGCCGATGATCTGGTCATCACTTTTGACCGGGTAGGACCAGAATTCTGCAGGAAAACAGCTGCCATCCTTTCTCCTGAAAATTTCATTGTCATTATGTGTAGCATTGCCATAGCCCAACGTTTGCATGATTTTATATGTTTTCTCCGGGAATGTCGATCCGTCATTTACCGGGTGATGAATGAGGTGGTGCATATTCATTCCGATGAGCTCATCTGTTCTGTTGTAACCGAGCAGCGATAGCGCTGACTTATTGCAGAAAGTGATATCGCCATGCATGTCGATCATATAGATACCTTCGGCTGTCGAATCGAACAGTAGGCGAATGGTTTCTTCATTTTTGCGAAGGCGCTCCTCCATCTGTTTCCTGAGAGTTGTATCACGGGCGATACTTAAGATCGCCTTTTTACCTTTATAATTGATGAGACTGGAATAAATTTCGACAGGAAAGACCCTGCCTTCTTTTGTTTGATGGGACGTTTCGAAGATTTGCAGTTTGTCTACAGGCATGGTGTGAGCAAGATTGGCGATTGCATCGCCGGTAAGCGAAGAATCTATTTGCACAAGGTTACGGCCGATCAGTTCTTCTTTTGAATATCCCAAAAGATCAACTGCGGTTTTATTGACGTCAATAATATTTCCTTCAAAATCGATTACCCAGACCGTTTCATTCATTCCGTTAATGAGTTCTCTGTAATTTTTCTCACTTTCACGCAACGCATTTTCTGTCTTTTTTCGCTCGGTAATATCTTCGACAATCACTGCAAATTCATTTTGACGGTAACGGTAAGCCAGTACACTGTAAAATTTATGAAGCTCCTGTGCATAGCTCTCAAAGGAATCTGGCATGCCCGTTATGGCTGTTTTGCAAAATCGTTCTATCCAGATTTTTTCGGTATTGGGCAGTATCTCAAGTACCGTTCTTCCCATGATATCGTCGCTTTTCAGCCCCGTAAGGCGTTCATATGCCGGATTGACATACAGGAACCGGTAATCGGCAGGATTTCCCTCGATATCAGTTATGATTTCATGTACTGCCAGACCTAATTGCATTTTGCTCACCAGGGTCCTGTGTTTTTCTTCGCTCTCTTTTAAGGCCTCCTTTTGCCGTCTTTCTTCAGTCTGATCATTAAAGATCATGACGACCCCGATAATATTGCCATGGTCATCCTTGATTGGTGCTCCGCTGTCAGAAATTGGAGTTCCGCCTCCGTTTCTGGAGATAAGCATAGTATGGTTGGCCAATCCTACAATTTGCCCTTCACGGAGAACTTTTTTCACAGGATTTTCCACGCGGTCACGGGTTTCTTCATTGACAATATGGAATATTTCTTCAATGTTTCTGTTTTTTGCTTCCTGTTCGTTCCAGCCTGTTAGTCTTTCTGCGACCGGATTTAAATGCGTTACATAGCCTTCATTGTCGGTTGTGATCACGCCATCGCCGATACTGTACAAAATTGCGCCGAATTCCTTTTGTGACTGGTATAAGGCAGAGGTATTTATCAACAGTTTCTTATAGATATTGCGTTGCCGGTTATGGTAAAGCATGATGATCGTAAGGCCGATAAAGAAGATGGAAAGGAAATCGATGATGATGACCAGAATCGCGCGCTTGTTCAATTCAGCATATACCTCACTGATGTCGGTTTTAACAATGAGATACCACGGAGTATTGGGTATTTTACTGATATCACCAAGCACGATGTGACTAACATAGTCGGGTCCCTCAAAGAAGCCTGTTTCACCTAACGCTGCTCGCACAGCGGGCTTCTCAGTCTGATTGAGTGAAAAACCAATCCGAAGATCTGCATTGGATAAATGGCGTAAATCGTTCAGATACCATACCGTATCTCCTTCCTGCCGGACAAGTATCGTTTCTGCAGTTTCGCTTGAGGTTGGCCACGCCTGAATGAGCGGATAAAGATAGTCGTATGGATCGACGTTAAATACCAGAGCGGCGATGACACGCTTGTCCTCATCGGCGATCGGCGCGATGATCTGGTAATGCACGTTCTGATGGATTTCACAAAAATAAAAATCCCGGACGATGATTGTCCCCGTCTGGAACACCTTTTTTGCCCAGGTGGCTGTGGCAGCTTCTTCAAAAATAAAATCAGGAAGTACACTAAATAGTAACTGACCTTTTTCATCCAACAAATAGATATTTTCGTACCTCTTATTGGTCATGATACGGGAAAGAGCATCCCTGAAAAGGTTTTCTTCATTGCTCTTCCTTTCGGCGATACTTTTGGCATATTGGGTGTATGGGAGACCGGTGGAGAAGAAATTTGCTTCTGACAAACGTTCCTGATACCATTGGGATAACTGATTGGACTTTAGCTGTCCGATAGCCCTCAGTTCATTGTATTTCTCTTCCTGAGTTTCCCGTTTTTGTTGCCTGAAATAAAAATGTCCGGACAGCAAAATAAACATGCTTACCACGATTCCAAAAATAATAAGCTGATTTTTGAGATTTTTAAAAATCCCTGTTTCCATACGAGCAACGTTCATAACGATTTAACCGACGTAACTCAGTCTTTTCAGGCGATGAGCGACACGTTGAAAAGCAATCAGAAGGGCAGTATGCCAGGTTCGTTTTTCATCATTGTTTAGGCAATGAAATCCTTTTCCTAAGTTACGAATAATGTGAAAATAAGAAAGCGGTTAATGATTTTTCGTTCATAATTTCACGCAAGGCGCGACAGCAGTTCATCGGATCAACAGGCGGTGGAAAAAATGGCGTTGTCAAATACGGGGTCAAATCGATGAATACAAAATGCAATCGACAAAAAATGAACCGATTGCATTTTGTATTTGAGGTCGGTGGCGGATTCGAACCGCCGTACACGGTTTTGCAGACCGTTGCCTAGCCACTCGGCCAACCGACCGGGTTTTTGGTTCCCGGATCACTCCGATTTTGGGACAGCAAATTTAGATAAAAATTTTAGCTGTGCAACAAGTAACTCATCGTTTTGTTAGCTTTTGTCAAAAAAGCAGGTGTAGTCGCTTGGGCCATCCTGCTTTTTGGGGTTAAAGTCACACTCACTTTGTCAATCATCATTCCTCTCACGACATTTAATTTAAAGAGTTTGTTTTTATCATCACCATATTCCGGCCAATATGTTTGCACCCGAAATTAATTTTTCTTATCCAACTGTGATTTTTACATCCTTAAATCCATCTGTAGAGAATCATTTTATACTTTTGTCTTCTTCAGGATTCAAAGACGTGATATGTATTTCAGAGGAATGACTATCCTGATAAGGCGAAACACGGACAATGTTGCTCTTGTGAAAACGTTTCCGCATAATTTTTGACCAAATTAAATCTTGCTGTTATGAGCGAAAGTAGTCCTGAAAAGGAAACAGGGGTGAAAAGGAATTTTATTCACCAGATTATAGAAGAAGAACTAAAGGAGGGAAAAAACGACGGCCGGGTTCATACTCGTTTCCCGCCCGAGCCCAACGGTTATTTACACATAGGACATGCCAAATCGATTTGCCTGAATTTTGGGACCGCGCAAAAATATAACGGGTTGACCAACTTACGCTTTGACGATACAAACCCTTCGAAAGAAGAAACCGAATATGTTGATTCGATCAAGGAAGATGTGCGTTGGCTCGGTTTTTCCTGGGACGACAGGGAATACTATGCATCCGACTATTTCGATAAACTTTTTGATTTTGCTGTCAAACTGATCCGGGAAGGTAAAGCCTACGTCGATGACCAGAATGCCGAGATGGTGAGCAGTCAGAGGGGAACTCCTACCAGACCCGGCGCCGAAAGCCCTTTTCGGGATCGGTCGGTCGAAGAGAATCTGAATCTTTTTATGCGTATGAGGGCCGGGGAGTTCAATGAAGGCGACCGTATTTTAAGGGCCAAAATTGATATGGCTTCTCCCAATATGCATATGCGTGATCCTATTCTGTACAGGATCATGAAAACTCCTCACCATCGCACCGGAGATAAGTGGTGTATCTATCCAATGTATGATTTTGCTCATGGACAATGTGATTACTGGGAAGGCATCACGCATTCCATTTGTACGCTTGAGTTCGAGGTGCACCGGCCATTATATGACTGGTTTATTGATCAGCTTAGAGACAGTGACTATCGGCCGCGTCAAATTGAGTTTGCCCGCCTTAATTTAAGCTATACAGTAATGAGCAAACGCAAGCTGCTTGAACTTGTGCGTGATGGTTATGTAAAAGGCTGGGATGACCCACGGATGCCCACGATTTCAGGACTCAGGAGAAGGGGCTACACGCCTGTGTCGATCCGCAATTTTTCTGAAAAGATCGGGGTAACCAAAGTGGATGGCATGATCGATGTGGCGCTTCTGGAACATAGTGTCCGGGAAGACCTCAATAAAACCGCTCAACGCGTGATGGGTGTGCTCGATCCGTTGAAGGTGGTTATCACCAACTTTCCGCAGGGACTGGTTGAACAGATGGAAGCGATTAATAATCCGGAAGATCTGTCAACTGGTACGCGCCCTGTTCCGTTTACCCGGGAAATTTATATTGAACGGGAAGATTTTATGGAAGAGCCTCCCAGAAAGTTTTTCCGCCTCTCTCCGGGAACCGAGGTACGATTACGTTATGCTTATTTTGTCACCTGCACCGATGTCATAAAAGATAAAGACGGGAGAGTGACTGAATTGCATTGTACTTACGATCCTGCATCCAAAGGAGGTAACTCTCCCGATGGACGAAAAGTCAAGGCCACCCTGCACTGGGTTTCTGCTTCCGAAAATGTCACTGCTGAGGTTCGTCTGTATGACCGTTTATTTAATGATGAAGATCCTGCAAATCATAAGGATACCGATTTTAAAGAGTTTTTAAATCCTGATTCACTCAAGGTGCTAAGAGGCTGCTATGTTGAACCTTCTGTGAAACGAGCGAAACCCTTCGATTCATTCCAGTTCGAAAGGCTCGGGTATTTTAATCTCGATCCCGACAGCCTTCCCGACAAGCCCGTATTTAACCGGACCGCTGCGTTGCGCGATACATGGACAAAATTCAAGGATAAATAAATAGGGGACCCGTAAAAGGGTCCTTTTTTGATTTACCGATTATTCCCAACCATTAACCGATCAATCATACTCCCCTTTTTTAATTTGTGCTTACTTTGTATAGAAATATTTTTAACTTAGGTCAAATTCAAACATCATGATGGTGTGCGAGTAATAAAAGACAGGACAACATGAGTATTAAAAGAATGCAGACAAAGTCATGGAAATAGAGAGAAGAGGAAATAAACGCTTTTACATCGGGCTTATTCTGGTTTTGATTGGCGGGATATTGATTCTGGAACGATTGGATTTAATTCCCTGGAATGTTGCTGATCTCCTGATATCGTGGCAGATGCTTTTGATTGTAATAGGCGCGTTATTATTATTTGG
>JBDKTZ010000180.1:0-2544 GCA_039679975.1 Prolixibacteraceae bacterium | reverse complement strand
GGGCTGAAGGGAATAAAAAGGGATAAATATGTCAATAACAGAGAAATTCGAATTGATCGGAATGCAAAGGGCGGGCGAGGCTGTGGCCTTTACGCTGAAGGAAATGATCCGGTATGCCAAACCAGGCATGACAACCAAAGAGCTTGACGACTACGGGGCAAAAATTCTTTCGGGATACGGGGCAAAATCAGCTCCCCGGCTGACCTATGGTTTCCCCGGCTGCAACTGTATCAGCGTGGATCGTGAATTCTGCCACGGGATACCTTCCGATAAACGGATCTTAAAGGAAGGCGATTTAGTTAACATCGATGTTTCGGCCGAGCTTGATGGGTTTTGGGCCGACAACGGCGGTTCATTCGTGCTGGGTGAAGATATTCATCACCATCAGGATCTGGTGGATGCGTCAAAATTCATCTTAAAAAAGGCCATCGATAACATTCAGGGTGGAGTGCGGATATCGGACATCGGGTCCATCATGGAAGATGAGGCCAAAAAAAGAGGTTATAAAGTGATTAAAAACCTCGGAGGACACGGTATCGGCAGAAAGCTTCATGAACAGCCCGACGAACTGCTTAATTTCAGAAACAGAGCAGACCACAGACGATTTGCAAAGAATTCGGTGGTTGCCATCGAAACTTTTATCTCGACCCTGTCCACTTATGCCGATACACTGAGCGACGGATGGACGTTGGTCGGGAACAGGGGCGGATACATGGCCCAGCACGAACATACCATTGTGATCACCGACGGAGCGCCGATGATCCTGACCGCCATGAACGGGATCTGGTAAAAATTATCGGTGGGGAGAGTTGAGATCGGTTTCTGGCGAGGTTCTCATCCCGGTATTTAGAAATGAAAGGATACTTTTCCTCCGGATTCTGCCTTCCATGCTTTCTCTGCCTGGTTATACTGATATTCCACGCCGACTTTAATCTTCGTATTTTCGGTTGAATTGTATTGCAACCCGGAACCCAAAGTAGTTCCCGGGAAAAATGTCGTCCTTCCGATCACACGATCGATGCCATTATCGGGTGTCAAAAACTGCCCCCATGCGAGGAACTGTAGCCTTTTTGTAAGATTGTACTTAAAAAGGAGATTTGTTCCGAGGGCGATTTGGCTTGAAGACAGTAAAAAGCCATACTTCGCATTGATGAATGCGCCGTATTCCAGAGCAAGCACTTTGTTGTAGTATATTTTGCCTAATGTGCCTCCAAAGTTTTGGTAATTTCCTAATCCGGGGTATAAAGGAATGGGGTTTTTCCAGCTGTCACCGGAAAAATAATCCGGATTTTCTATTGAATTCCTCTCCTGGAGCATTTTTATAAAGTCACCGGAGGTCAGATTAAAACTGGAATTCCAAAGTGACAGAGGCAAGGACGAAAGATTCGGATCTGTAAGTGAAAAGAAACAGACAGAATTCTCATTACTTGTACTACTGTCAACAAAAACTCTGTTTTCTCCAACTTCCTGTCCTGTGACGGTGTATATCACCAGAATCTGCCACATCAATATACCTGCCAATGAATCAAGAATTTTCATTTTTATTTGTGTTGTATCATTGTACTCCTGATGAAAGCTGTTGAGAAGCCAAAAATAGTAAAAAAAACCGGGCGGATCATGACCCGGCATGAACATACCATCATGATCACCGACGGAGCACCAATGATCCTGACTGCCATGAACGGGGATTTGGAAATTATGTTGAACCTTCCTTTATGATGGCATGTTGTCATTATTATAACTTAAAGGAAACGCAAAATGAAGATACCGGAAAATTATCAAACTGTGATGCCTTATCTGATCGTTGATGGTGCGGAAGATTTCCTGAAATTCGCGCAACAGGTATTTGGGGCCGGACAATTATCGAAGTTATTGAGGGAAGATGGCAAAAGGGGATAATGCACTATCAGAGCTTTCGGAAGTGCAGGGAAGTTGTGGCAGAGGAATGTGATGCTCGGATGTTCTCATCATTGATCATCCAAAGGAAGAAAGAATATGAAGGTTGTACCTTTCCCCTCTTCCGACTCCAGATCGATTTCTCCACCCAGCAGGCCGATCAGATTTTTAACAATGGCCAATCCGAGTCCTGCGCCTCCATAGAGCCTGGTCAGCGAATTATCGACTTGTCTGAACCGTTCAAAAACGGTCGACCGGTGTTCTGACTTAATGCCAATCCCGGTGTCTTTTACAAAGAAACCGATTTTCCCGCCAAAGATCCCGGAAAACCCAAAGCTGATTTCTCCATGATTGGTGAACTTTACCGAATTATTCAGCAGGTTGGTAAAGATTTGGATCAACCGGATCTTATCGGTATTCAGCCATACAGGCTGCGCGGGTAATTGATGAGACAGCTTTACATGATCTTTTCCCAGGACTATTATTTTATTGCGGAAAACAATTTCCAGCTCTCCCAATACGGCAGAAATTTCAAAGCGCTTTTTGGTAATGACCAACTGGTGCGTTTCGAGTTTCGAAATATCCAGCACATCGTTGATGATTTGCTGAAGGCTTTCTGAGTTTTGATCGATAATTGACAGATAATCA
>JBDKTZ010000406.1:0-8000 GCA_039679975.1 Prolixibacteraceae bacterium | reverse complement strand
CGCAACGGCTATTTACGGATCCCGGGGAGCAAACTGAGTCGTCCTGATTACCACCAAACGAGGGAAAATTGGCACTCCCACCGTTGAATTGACAATTACAGAGGGTTTTAGTGATGCATCAAATAGTGTTGATTTGATGGATGCGGCAAGTTACGCTGAATTTTATAATAAATATAACGGGAATTCTTATTTTACCCAGGATCAGATAAATGACTTCAAAAAGAATGGAGGAACCGACTGGCAAAAGGCAGTCATGCAAACAGGATTGAGCCAGAATTATCAGGCATCTGTATCCGGAGGTTCTGAAGTTGCAAGATATTTTATTGGGGCCAACTACATTAATAACTCAGCAACACTGGAGAACAACAGTGCTAAATATTATGGGATAAGATCAAATCTTGACCTGAAAATTGGACAAAAATTTACTTCAACTGTTTTTATTGCGGCAAAATCCAGCAAGATATTAAACTCCGGTACTGGTTTGGGGATGAATAAATCTCCTCTTTGGAATTGTTTGATGTGGTCTCCCACGGCGCCAATCTATAAGGAAGATGGAAGTTATAACCTGCTTGATCCTATTGGGGCAAAGGCTTTCAACCCATATATGGAAGCGATGGAACGGAATGATAATTCTTACGGCCGAAACATTACTGTTAACGGTATTTTGGGCTATACGATAGTTGATGGGCTGAAGGTCTCGGTTCAACCTGCCATTGAGATGAGCTCCAGTGAGAACCGTAATTTTCTGAACGAGTATATCACACAATCAGGTGATCCATCCGCTTTTCGCTCATATGCCGAAACAGTAAACTGGCAGATTACGACTTTGTTGACTTACGATAAAGTACTAAAGGAAAAACATGCAGTGAATATTGTTTTAGGTTCGGAGGTATGGTCAAACAAATATAATTACTTCAATGCCTCTGCAAGCGGTTTTTCAAATGGGAGTGTAGCATGGTACAGCCTTCAAAGTGGTTCAAACAGAAGCGTAACCTCAGGCTATTCGGAATCATCGCTGGCGTCATTCTTTGCCAGGGCCAACTATATTTTCAATTCAAGATATTATCTGACAGGGAGTATACGTGCTGATGGATCTTCAAAATTTCGCGGTGACAATCAGTTTGGTTATTTTCCATCTGTTGCAGCAGGTTGGGTTGCTTCAGAAGAAACTTTTATTAAAGATCTGAACTTCTTTGACCGCCTGAAATTGAGAGGAAGTTACGGTATTACAGGTAGCCAGGCCGTTGGTTCTTACAGCACCATTGCACTAATGAGCTCATACGATTACAACTATGGTACAACGACAACCTATCCGGGTTATATTCTAGGTTCTCCGGCAAATCCAAACCTTAAATGGGAGGAAACTACCCAGTTTGATTTTGGTCTTGATGCTTCATTGATGAAGGACAGGTTGTCTGTTACATTGGACTATTTTAACAAACGTACAACTGGTTTGCTGACCGCAAAGGTATTGCCCTCGTATAGCGGAGGAGGTTCAACGATGATTAATCTGGGGGAAATGAAAAACTGTGGGTTTGACGGGAGTATTGCCTACATGTCGGACGTAAAGAAGGATTTTCAATGGAAGATGATCTTAAATATTTCAACAGTCAAAAATAAAGTGGTCGATTTAGGCGACCTGGGTACTGAATTTGTGCCGGGCGGATCCTATGTCGGAGTTGAATTACCCGATAGCCCCATGATTGTCAGGGAGGGAGAGTCGTTAGGTTCTTTCTACGGATATAAATTTTTGGGGCTTTGGGGATCGGATGAGGCGGCTGAAGCAGCAAAATACGGTCAGAAGCCTGGTGATAACAAATACCTGGATGTCGATACAAACTATGAGCTCGACGGAGAAGATAAAATGATTATTGGTAATTATCTGCCAAAGTATACGTGGGGTTTCAACACATCTTTGAACTATAAAAATTTAGACTTTAACCTGTTAATCGACGGTGTTCATGACCGGGATATATTAAACTACAGCTATATGGTTGCAGGTACTGTGGTTGGTGAATCCAGTTCGATTACGTTGAAAGATGCTGCCAATTACTGGACCCCAGAGAATCAGAATACCATATGGACTCCCAATAGTCCGACAAGAAGAGAAAAAGCTAACTCAAGCAAATGGGTGCAGGATGGGAGTTATATCAAGTTCAGGAATATCAGCCTCGGATATACGATGCACGATATTATGAAAGGGCAATTACGTGTTTCTGTCAGTGCACAAAATGTATTTACAATAACTGACTACAAAGGACGCGATCCGGAAGTATCCAGCAATGGTTACAGTAATGACTTTGATGGCGGAGTCGATTACGGAACTTACCCCATGCCGAAAATTTATACAATAGGATTGTCATATAAATTTTAACCCTAATCAATTGCGAAATGAAAATTATATTATATTCTTTATTAAGTCTGGTTCTTTTGGCATCTTGCGAATCCTTTCTTCAGGAAGATGCAAAGGGCGTATTAACACCTGAAAACTTCTTCAATAATAGTGGTGAACTGGAAGGCGCTATTACCGGGCTTTACAGAACTGCAATTTCGAATTATCTCGATGGTAATTTTTCAAGTAACCTCATGGGCAGTGACGACCTTGGAACAAAATTCTCTCCTTTTCAGGAAATGGACGTATTTGTATCAAATTCAGAGTCATTTTATCCGGGAGTTTTTTGGGCGGATACTTACAAGACGATCTTCCAATGTAATAATATCATTTTGCATTACGAGAAGACGCCTGTTTCTGATGAAATTAAGCAGCAGGCTGCCGGGCAAGCTTATTTTTTCAGGGCCTGGTCCTATTTTGCTCTGGTGCGGATATTTAACGAAATACCACTCATGGAAAATGTGACCGTGAATTATGATATTGTAAAATCGGGTCCCGCAGATGTCTACAAACTCATTGTCGACGATTTGAAAAAAGCGGAAGAATGGTTGCCGGCCAGCTGGAACGATGGCAAGGAGCTGGTCAAGGTGACACAGGGATCGGCCAAGGCACTGTTGGCAGAAGTGTATCTGGCTATGGCAGGGTACCCTTTGATGGAAACTGCAAATTATGCATTGGCAGCGGCAAAAGCGAAAGATATAATAGACAGCGGAAGATATAAGCTGGAAACGTACGAGAAATTATGGTCGAAGGATTTCTCCAATGACGAAGTGATTTTCGGACTGGTTTTTATGAATATAAATAAAGGAAGCCAGCTTGAGACCTGTTATCTTCCTAATGAATACCAGGGGTGGGGTATCCTTTACTCAGAACGTAAATTCTTTTATGATTTTCCGGAGGGGCCACGTAAGAATGTCACTTTTGAGACTCAGTTCAGAACTCCCGGCGGCCCGGTAAACTGGACGGAATCCAAATATTTCAAAAATCCGTTTTACAGAAAAATGATGGCCAGCACCCAGATTGACATTCTCGATCCCAACAGCCAACCATGGAATCACAGCTTTTGGCAGTTTGATAAGTTGTTCATGTACATCCGTTATGCCCATGTGTTGTTGACTTATGCTGAAGCAAAGGCGATGTCGTCCGGTGTTGACGGATCAGCATATGATGCCGTCAACGAGATTCGTGGACGCGCCGGACTTCCGGATCTTCCATCGGGGTTGTCGGTAACTGCATTCCGTGACGCGGTTTTTGACGAGCGCGGCTGGGAATTTGCAGGAGAATTTACCAGATGGTTTGATTTAGTCCGGTTGGAACGTGTTGAACAAATAGCTGCCAACCGTGATCCGAATGACAACGCAATTCCCGCTCTTCCCACAAAAAAGAACTATTTCCAGGAAATTCCTGCAAATGAAGTGCGCCTGAATCCCAACCTAAACCAGTGATTTTGTTTAACAAAAGAGAGGCTGTCACAATAATTGATGCAGCCTCTTTTTTAATGATTTCCTTTAAAGCTCTTATTTATTCATGAAAAAAATAAGCATTGTCATTTTACTTATTGCTATCCTTGCTTCAACAGGCAGGGGAAGAGAGCATGAACAATCGGTCCCGCTTCGGTTTAGTGAAGACGGCATTTTTCGAATCGTACAGTTTACTGACATCCATTTTAATTACAAGACGCCTCGTTCAGACAGTGTGTTAACCCTTCTGAAAACTATAATCAGGGAAGAGAAACCTGATTTAGTTGTTGTAACAGGGGATATAGTATGCTCTGCCAATACTCGTTTAGCCTGGTTGCAGGTCACGCAACCATTCATTGATGCCCAGGTGCCCTGGGCAATCACCTTGGGGAATCATGATCATGAGGGCGAATTGACTAATGATCAGATTATCGATTTGGTTGAGAGTTTACCCTATTGTGTTACCACCAAAGGTCCGGCGAATATCAGTGGTTCCGGGAATTATGTGTTGCACATTCAGTCGTCGAAGTCATTTATTAAAACAGCAGCTTTGATCTATTGTATCGATTCGAATTCCTACTCGTCTGATAAGGATATTTCTTTTTATGACTGGATTAAATTCGATCAAATTCAATGGTATCGTCAGCAAAGCATTAAATATACCAGGGAGAACGACGATAAACCTTATCCATCCCTGGCATTTTTTCATATACCTCTTCCGGAATACAAGGAAATTCTTAATAAAGAGACAACACTTGGCGACAGTTTCGAGTTTCCCACATCCCCCGATATTAATTCGGGCTTTTATAATGCGATGGTCGAAATGAAAGATATCATGGCAACTTTTGTTGGGCATGATCATGATGATAATTTTATTGGTTGTTTACACGGTATTTGTCTGGGTTACGGAAGCAAAACGGGATTGGACTCCTACGGGAGGTTTGAAAAGGGAGCCCGGGTTATTGAGCTGCATGAAGGAGAACGCAGGTTTGACACATGGATCCGGACCATAGATAAGCAACCAAAATACGGTGTGACTTACCCGGATTTTTTTATAGGAGAATAAGATAAATCCTGAATATAATTATATGATTAATATAACTAAATTAACGACATTTTTCAACGCGACTAAGCGCATTCTTCTGTTCGCTTTCCTGTTAATCAATTTGCATACAGGAGCTAATAATCAGGCATTTCTGATCAAAGCAGACGATACCTGCAAGATATGGTGGTCGGGGAACACTTGTAAGGTCATGAAGGATGATCCGGTACCTGAGACTAAGAAAGGGGTATTGATTCAGGCTGCCCGGAACGAAGGAGAAGGTTTTCAACTGGTACTTTTCCCGCGCACGACCCTTAAAGAGGTCACCATTTCGATTAGTGATTTCAAACAGAAATCAGGTAACGTTATCGAATCTAAAGGTGTTGCTATACGAAAAGTTGAATATGTGCACATTACAAAACCCACGGGGAAGTTTCATGTTGCAGGCTGGTATCCTGATCCATTACCTTTGGCGGAGGGGTCTTTTTCAGTTGATGCCGGCGTTAATTCTCCGTTATGGTTTACCGTTAAAATTCCTCATGAGGCAGCTCCCGGATTGTATACGGCTACCGTCACAATCAAGTCGTCCGGATGGGGAACGACGATCCCGGTCAGGCTTGAGGTTTGGGACTTTACGTTACCGGACATCCCTTATATGCGATCTGCTTTTGCACTATATTCAGGAGTGGTCCGTGAGTATCACCATTTGGATAACAATGCCGAATTAAACCAGGTACTGGATAAATACTACGCGAGCTTTAAGGAGCACCGCATTTCTCCCATGCAAATCAATGATCTGTATCCTATCCGGAAGAAAGTAAACGGTGTTTGGTGGAATGGGGGTACCTTTGATCCGGATACCGTTTTTCGGGGCAGATATTCCTATCAGGTCAATGACAACAGTACCGGGAGCAATTCATCGGGACAGTATAAAGATCTGATAAAAATTGATCCGTCAAAGCCCTATTTATTGAAATGGTGGGTCAAAACACTGGATAAAGACAAGAAATATTCGGTAACGGTCAGGTGTTACCGTTCGGACCGTTCTTTCATTCCCTGGCAGTTGAAAGGGATGCTCTTTGAAGGTTCAGTTGGTTGGCGTGAAGACAGTATTTATATTGATCCTGAAAACCCGGCTGCAATTGACGAGATGGTCGTTTTCCGCCCTTTCCCAAAAGAGGCGGCATTTGCCAGTGTTCATTTGTACCCTGTTATCCCGGATAAACAAGGGGGAAAAACCGGGGTGGCATGGTTTGACGATTTCAGGTTTATCGAGATGGACAATTATAGGAACCTTTTGCCGGAAGGTAGTTTTGAGCAGAATATCAATGATCTGGATGTAGAAATGGATTTTTCAGATTTTGATACGGGTGCCCGGAAGCATTTGGACAGCCTCGGATTTAACGCTTTTTGCATAGGACCGCCTGAGTTGTCGTATGGTCCGTTTTGGGGTCGCAAAGTGGGTTGGTTTGATGGGTTCATCAATGGTACCCCGGAATATAAAAAGTTAATTACCCTTTATTTGAAGGGATTTCAGGATCATCTGGAGAAAAATGGCTGGTTGGGGAAAGAATATTTGTACTGGATCGATGAACCTAAACAGGAAGACTATAATTTCGTCAGGGAAAGCATGGAGACTATCCATGAAGTGGCTCCCCGATTGAAGCGATTTATTACCGAAAATAATCCTGGGCCGGAAATCATGGATGTGACCGAGATCGGATGCCCCGTACTGGCTAAATTCGACCCGGAAAAGTCAAAGAAATGGATCGGCAATGGACGAGAGATGTGGTCGTATCTGATGACCTGGCCAAAGGCCCCGCATGTGAACCTGTTTATCGATTCGGATGCGGTCAACATGCGTATTTGGCTTTGGATGTCGTATCAGTATGGCCTCACCGGAATTTTAGTATGGAATGCGGCTTGCTGGAATACGAGAGAAAGTACCTATCCGGGCGAATTGCAAAACTACTGGGAAGATCCGATGTCATACAATGTAGCGATGGAATTGCCTGTGGGCGCGGCCGCCGAATTTGGCAACGGCGACGGGGTGCTTTTATATCCCCCCAACAGAGATCCGAATCACGATAAGAACAAATACCTGGATGGACCGGTACCTTCACTCCGACTGGAAATTTTACGCGAAGGGCTCGAAGATTATGATTATATGATGCTGTTGGAAGAAAAAGTAAAGAACGCAAAGCCCGAACAAGCTAAACTTGTTATCAAAGCCAGGCAGGCGCTCTCTTTTTCCCCTGAGATATTTCGGGATGAGTCAAATTATACGAAAGATGCTGATATCTTGATGAAAAAAAGGAAGGAGATTGCCCGCCTGATAAGCGCGTTTAATGAATAGCAGAAAAAATCGTGTCAATTCTGAAGAAAAACTGTTTAACAATCACAAATATGATAGATCAATTGATGCATAAAGATGATCAAACACTTCTGTTGAAGCCTGAAGATTGTTCACGCCGAATTGGCATAATAAACACCTGCCTGTTTTTCATCAGGAAAGCGACGATGCAAATTTGTCTCCTGATCATGATGATGATTATGGGGGTTCAGCCACTGGAAGCGCAATTAGCATTAAAAAAAGCGATAGACCAGGCAGACGGATCATCTGCGAAAATAATGTTTCACTCGGGGAACCGTCAGGGGATGTTGAGCCTTTCAGATCATGTGGTGTTGGATGAGGCTCTTATCGAAGGGCGTTTTGTAACCCGCTATTGGAATCCGAATGGACAGATCTGGCCCGAAATGCATTTTGCAAATTTGAAGTGGGGGGCTGATCAGCCTGCAGAAAGCTTTCTGCTTTCAATTAATAACAAAGATCTTTCCGGTGGCTACGAATGGCTGGGTGCAGAACTCTGTCCCGATCCCTCTTCGTGGAGGCAACGGAAGAATAGTGTGGGAGATCCAGTTCCCGCGGTCCACGGGGTAGCGACCTTATTAAACAGATCAGCGGGAATCCGGGTAAAAGTACATACCCGACTTGACGGAAGCCCGTTCATAATTCGTTGGCTCGAAATCACTAACCTGAACAAGTCGGCAGTTGCCATTACCGAAGTCGCTCCTTTGTCAGGGATGCTTTGGAACCACCGGTATA
>JBDKTZ010000565.1:0-2242 GCA_039679975.1 Prolixibacteraceae bacterium | reverse complement strand
TCACGGAGTCTTTTTCTGATACCTTCCCATATTTATCTTTGATTTCCTGAAAGTACCGGTCATTCAGATCGACTACTCCCGGATCGTCAGTCAGATGCAGCTTGACTGCGAAAAAGGCTGCTGTTAAAGCAAAACCTATCAAGGCGAAAACGATGACTATCCCAAATCCTGCGTATGTCAGAGCCCTGCGTAAACCTTTGTTTTTCATGATTCAGAATACCCTTTTTAAAACAGCCGCAAATGTATAAAAAGTGATAGTTGTGCAATAAAATGAGCATGTTTTTTTGTGATTTGTATGGAAATAAATAATGAAAAAATTAACTTCGTAGCTGTTTAATCCTTTTTTTAATTAAAATTCCAATTTTTACAGATGATGTTTCGTTACTTCATATTGGCTACCAGTTTATTTTTTTATTCAAATTTGAACGCACAGCCAAAACTAGCAGATAACATTGTTGTCGATGTACCTGTCCTGTTTGCGCCTCTTAAAGTTGACCCTTTGAGTTTATCGGAAGAGTTATCTGCCGATTCGTTGGTTTCTGATGATGAAATCTATTATAAAGACAGCTGGAATTCCACCCAGATCAGGTATGCGCAGAATATGCTTCCTTCGAAGGACGAAATGGTTGCCATTACGTTTGTTGGGGCACATGATTCCCGGTTTTTTCCGCCGGTTAAAGGGAAAGTCATTTCCGGATTCGGACGCCGGGGGAGTCGTCAGCATACCGGCACCGATATCAAATTGAATTCAGGCGATACGGTTCGTTGCGCCTTTGACGGACGGGTGAGGCTGGCTAAGCGGTTTAGCGGGTATGGCAACCTGGTGTTGGTCCGGCACCGGAATGGATTGGAAACCATTTACGGTCATCTGAAAGCGATTTGTGTCAAGGTGAACGATACCCTAAGAGCAGGCGATCTGATCGGGCTTGGAGGGCGGACAGGACGAGCCACAACCGATCATCTTCATTTTGAAACCCGGTTCCTTGGCGAGCCTTTCGATTCGAAGAAGTATATTGATTTTGACACGTTTGCATTGAATACAGATAAAATCTACTACAAAAACCGTCAGTTTGAAGTTGATCCGGCCCGTTTCAGAGGAAAATCCCGCAACAACAACACTGAGCCGGTATTCCTTGCCGCCGCTGACGGAAGCACACAGCACGTGATTTGCAGAGGAGACAACCTGTGGACCATAGCCCGGAAATACCGGACGTCGGTTAACAAATTATGTGCTGTAAATAATATTCCGCGTAACAAGATTTTAAAAATAGGAACCGTTCTTCTGGTCAATTAAGTCAATGAGCGTCAATAAAATTACCTGCAGCATAGTCTTCATCCTGGCGACCGGCTTATCTGCTGCATTTGCCTGTACTAACCTGATCGTGACCAAAGGCGCCAGCAGAGATGGTTCTGTAATGATTACCTATGCGGCCGATTCACATACCCGTTACGGAGCTGTTTCTTTTTATCCGGCAGCTGATCATCAATCAGGCGCATTGTGCGAGATCGATCATTATGAAAACGGGAAACTGATGGGCACCATCCCTGAAGCGGCTCATACGTATTCGGTTATCCAGTTCATGAACGAACATCAGGTGGCCATTGGTGAAACCACCTTTGGCGGACTGGACTCGCTAAGTTTTCAGCCCGGGGCGATCCTGGATTACGGATCATTAATGAGAGTGGGACTTCAGCGGTCAAAAACAGCCCGTGAAATGATCCGTGTGATGACTGATCTGGTTGCTCAGTACGGATACGCGTCGGGAGGCGAATCTTTTTCAATTTCTGATGCCGGCGAAGCATGGATCATGGAGATCATCGGGAAAGGGAAGTATGAAAAAGGGGCCGTGTGGGTGGCCCGGAGGATTCCTGACGGATATGTCAGCGGCCACGCCAACCAGGCGCGGATCACGACCTTTCCTTTTCAGTCCCGAAACAAATGGGACGATTCCGAACAAACTGTTTTCCATTCACCCGATGTAATCAGTTTTGCAAAAAAGCACGGATTTTATAAAGGCAAGGATCAGGACTTCAGTTTTTCGGATGTCTATAATCCTCTGAATTTTGGAGGAGCGCGTTATTGTGATGCAAGGGTTTGGTCATTTTTCAGGAAAATTAACCGTGAGATCAGGGAGAATGAGGCTTATACCCAATATGCCCTGGGGCGGTTCAGTCACAGTGACAGGTTTCCTGACAACAGACTGAATTCAAATGGGTATGTTACCAACCGTCTCCCTTTGTG
>JBDKTZ010000215.1:0-20995 GCA_039679975.1 Prolixibacteraceae bacterium | reverse complement strand
ACGGAATCAATATAATGCTTCTCTCCGCCGTATTCGACCACTGTTTTTGAGGCTTTCCCCAGATGGAGCTGACTGGAAGGGATACGTCCGGCCTTCATGAGATCAATCTCAACCCGTTCATAACCAATATGTCCGAAAATGGTATCGAACCTCGCAGGATAAATCACTTCTCCTGCATACTTTTCGATGTTATCATATTGTCCTTCGCACGACGCAAAGCACAGCGCCGCGACAGCGAATACGAAAAATATTAAGTTTCTCATTTCAATGATTTAACGGTTTAACCTATTCGACTTTCTTTCCGAAAAGTGTTAATTCAGACATACAGTTCGCCCCGGTGGATGAATAGTTATCATCAAAACAGTGCAACCCTTCATACCTGAACCAGCGGGTAGGGCTGGTATACTGAGGATCGTCCGGATAAAAATAGGCCATATCACCGGCTTCACCCAGTTTTACAATCTGCAGATCATTTACCCCCTGAGGAATAGCAGTCCTCTGGGTAGAAATGGTATCCCATTTTTCGGTCTGCTCGTTAAAGACATACAGCCTGAACTCGCCGCAGTTCTCACTCCGGTAGTACTGTCCTCTTTCTATATTAGCCAGCCCACCCGAATGGCGTTGCACGGTGATCACACGGCTAAGCTGATAGTAGCCTCCCAGATCAATGATAATGTTCCAGGGCATATTCCCATCCCGCGAGAACCCGGTACGTCCGCGTCCTCCGGTATGGAAGAAGTTGAGGTTGTCGCCCCTGTCAATAATTCCGTCTATCAATTTTGACATGCGCCCTTCAAGATTATCGCCAAACATGGCCGGTACGCCGGTATTGATTACCCTCCCCTGGACAGTCACGGTCGAATCATTAGCATTGGGAATGGTCCATTTCGACTTGTCCAATGCCATGTCTTCCAGAAGGTGGATCTGCCCGAATGGTTTTTCTTCGGTGGTATTACCATACTGGTCTTCCACACGGACACTCACTTCGATGGGCTCGTCAGGTCCCAGGTATAAATCTTCAATGAATTTCCTCTCCTTCAGTACATTCGAAGAAAACACAGAAACATGATCGTGAGACTCTCCACCCTGAGTATATTTGAACGAAATGTAAACATTAATCACCTGTTCCAGTTCGTTCACCCAGTCAACAAGGAAAGAGCTGAAGCCTGGTTTCACGGTCAGCGTATTGGCAACCCGGGTGATCGAGGGTTCCAACGGAGTGATCTGTTGCTTGACGATCTCCGAACGGTTACCGGCACGGTCAACGGCATAAAGGCTGATCTCCTTCGGATCGGTACTGCCAAGCCCGATCACGTCGAGTGAGTCCACATAGAACGATGAGGTAAAGTAAAATGTCTTTCCCTGCGCATTCTTGTATTCGGCATTGACGCTCAGCAGATCTTCATCGGGCGGAATGGTATAAAAGAACCGGGCTCCTCCGTAAAGAGGTTTCCAACTATTGATGACCGGCTTCCCCGGTGGATTAGCATCGTCTGCTCCTGATTCGAATCTCGAACCTTCGCTGCATGCGCCGGCCAGCAGCGCGGCACAAATCCAAAGATATTTTCTTGTTGTCATATATTTTCAAGTTTTAGTTTAAAATGCATGGGGCGTGGAGCATGGGGCAGAGAGCATGGAGCATGGTGTCAGGAAATCCCGCGACGCTGTGCGCTTTGCTCTCTTTTCTGTGCGCTGTGCCCTATGCCCTGTGCCCACTACCATCCCGGATTTTGCGTGAGTTTTCCATTGGTATTCATCTCATTCAAATCGATCGGCCAAAGGTAGTCCCTGGTGGTGAATCGCCGCGCCTGTACCACACCTAAAACAAAGAAAGTGGAAGGGGCAGTTCCTTTGTAGTTCCATCCCTGTACAGGAACTGAGAATTCGATATGTGCCCGCTTATGCCGGAGCATATCCCAAAAATGAATGCCCTCGAAGGCAAATTCAATACTTCTCTCTTCCAGGATAATCTGTCTCATGCCTGCCTTATCCCGGTGTTTGTTCACAGAGCGTGTCATCGCCGCGTCCGACCAGACCTCTTCCACCTTCGGAATACCTGCTCTTTCCCTAACCACGTTGATCGCATCCCAAACTTCCTGATCAGGCTGATCCTTAATTTCGTTCAACACCTCGGCTTTCATCAGGAACAAGTCGGCCATGCGGATGATAGGATACGGGAACTTGACCTGACGTTGCCAGTTGGATGACCGCGACTCAGGATGTACCATTTTTTGAATACCAATGCCTGTGCAAAAGAAGTCTGTCGCATTCACACTGGGATTGTACCCACCGTTGGTACCTTGCATCATATACACCGGTATAATTTCGAAATGCGACCTAAAGTAGCCTCCCGTAACTCCAAGATTGGCGTAAAAGCGCATTTCACGGTTCATATACAAATTGATGGTAGGCTGATTGGGCTGCATTAAACCTGCGATGGCCGGATAATCCGGGTCTTCTGCTCCTGGCGTGAGATAGGAATCCAGCCTGGTGTTATAGTTAAACGTGAGGTCTTCTTCAATGGGAAGTCCGTTGGCGGTATAGTATCGTTCGGCCATCTGGTAGGTCGCGCCCAGCCATTGCCATGAAAAACCCGATGCGTTCACATCACCTTCGAAACCTGCAGGAAGTCTGATGTTCGTGGAATGAGCCAGTTCTCCCTGGTTGTAAATATCGATATTGGAATTAGCCCACAACAACTCCTTATTCCAGGGGTCAACGATTAACATCCTCAGATCATAGTAAGTCTTTAAACGGTCAGGATTAAGCTGGTAGAAATTACGATCCTTCACATACACTTCTTTTTCGAACCGGTATAAGCTCTTACCGTTCCTCTCGGCCACCTCTATGGCCGTATTAATGGCGGCGAGGGCTTCCTGCCATTTTTCTTTTGTCCGTTCAGAAGAATCGTCAACAGGAAAGAACGGCTTACCGTCGGTGGGGTCATAAAAATCGCCAAAAAACTCCTTGTTGCCGCTGTAAAAAGGACTTGCCCGGAAATAGAGTACCCTAGCTTTGATCGCCGTGGCTGCAATCTGATCGAGTTGTCCCAGGTTGTTTTCTTCGGCTCTTTCTGTCAGGTTGGGAATGGCCGCATCCATCAAACCAATGATATAATCGAAGCAATCTTCCACTTTGGATCGGGCTTTAAATAACTCGTCCGACATCGCATCCGGTTGTATCACGTTATCTGAAATGATAATCGGGCCATACTTCTGCAATAACAGAAAATGGTAATAGGCTTTCAGAAAGGTAGCCTGTGCTTTCCAGTCGGCACGTTCATTTTCAGCCAAATTTCGTGTCCCCTCAATATACTGAAGAAAAACATTCGTTGCACGAATCGCTTCGTAATATGGATGTCCACCCCCGGTGCCCGACCAGTTGCCCAGCAGCGGATCGCCGGTTGTTTGAAGGCCCCGCATGATACGTTCCGAGCGTAACTGTCCGGTAGCATTCTGAACAGACGCATCGATTCTCCCAATATACTCGTCGCCCAACTCCCACATCGTTTCATGGGTGGCCGGATCATTGGGAAGATAGCTGTATATCTTGGCTAAAGCGTCATAGGCATCATCTTTCGTAGCATAAATATTTTCCAGCTTCAGCGTGTTGTCCGGAACAACGTCCAAATACTCCGAGCAGGAAGCCAGCAAAAAGAGTGCAACTATCCATATCGTACTATTCAACCATTTCGCTCCTGCTTCGCGCAAAATACTCACGCCCGGCAAACCCAGTCGAACCAGTCTTTGCTCTCGTTTAATCGTATTTTCCATATTCTTCTTATTTACTGGATTAAAAATCTAATTTGACACCGATGTTAAACCTTCTGTTGGGCGGATAACCAATACCCTTACGCCCCATTTCGGGATCCCAATACTTGAATTTACTGAACACAAGCAGGTTTTCGCCGGTAACATAAAACCGGCAATTTTCCATCTTTAGCTTTTTTACAGGAAAATTGTAGCCCAACTCCGCACTCTTAAGGCGGATGAATGAAACATCACGTAACCACCATGACGACTGCTGAAGATTATTATTGACAGTGGTCGTGGACAATCTCGGCCAGAACGCGTAAGGATTGGGATTGGTTTCGCTCCAATAATCATCTGCGATAAATGGCATGGCATTCCTGTTATTAACCAGAGGAGCAATCCCTTCGGCACCATCATCACCACCACCTACACCTGGGTTGATGAACATCGATACACGCGCGTTGCCCTGAAAAAAGAATGAGAGATCAAACTTTTTATATCCGACCGATAAACCGGCTCCAATCTGTATTTCCGGAGAGGTTGGATACCCCATGGGCACACGGTCGTTGCTGTTCACTACACCATCACCGTTCACATCCTTGTACTTGATGTCCCCGGCCATATACTCGCCAAAGTCCTGGCGTGGCGAGTTATCGATCTCGGCCTGATCCACAAAAAGACGCTCGCCGATAAGTCCCCAACCCTGATTAATATTGTGTCCTTTTCGTTTAAGGTATTCATCCGGATAATTTTTTTCATCCAGTTCCACATATTCGTTGGTCGAATAAGTAAAGTTACCGCGACCGGTCAGCCAGAAATCCTTGTTGAACTGATGTTCTATGTCCAGAGACGCGTCAATCCCGTGTGAGTCGACCTTGCCCACATTTCCGCTGATTGAGGCCTCTAGCCCTGCAGAAGCAGGGAAATTTTCACGAACCATATAAATTTTATCGCGACTATCCTTGAAAAAATCGATCTGGAATCTCAATGATTCATTTTTGAACAAACTCAGTTCAAGTCCTGCATTGTACTTGGTCGACACCTCCCAGGTGATATTGGGATTGGCATACCGGGAAACCGTATAACCATCGTATGCATTCATAAAGGTGTTACCCCAACGGTAGGAACCTCCTCCAATCCGAACATTCGACAAGAAGAAAAAACGTCCTTCCCGCCCTGAAATCGCATCATTCCCGCCTTGTCCCCAGCTAAACTTCAATTTCAGCGCACTAATCATATTTTTATAGGGTTCAAAAAAAGATTCGTTGGAAACAAGCCACCCGGCTGCCAGTGCAGGAAAGAACCCGAATTGCTTGCTCCCTGAGAATTTCTCGGAACCATTGTAACCATAGGAAAAGTCCAAAAAATAGCGGGTATCATAATCATAAGTCACGCGTCCGGATACTCCTAAGTTTTTTTCAGGCAACGTGAAGTAGATCGATGAGCTATTGCCGCCGGTCACCAGGTTTTCCTGGGCAATGGCAACCGAAGTGAAGCCGACTTTGTGTTTTCCAAAGTCCCTGTTCCAGTTCAGGATGCCCTCGTAATAATATTGTCCGCTGGCGTCACGACCTGGTTGCACGTCTCCAAGGTAAGCCTGTCCGGTGGTGGGATTCAGTGCAAAAAGGCTGTATTCGCCCGTGATCTGGTTGTAGTTTTCCAACGCGTAATAATAAGGGGAATAAGTACGACGGCTGGTATATTTCCCCCAGCTGTTGGCCGATGCCTTCAGACTGATCTTCAATCCTTTTGTAATGAAGTCCAGGTCCTGGGTGAGGGTGGCCTGCGCCGTGATACTGGTCTCGTTACGGTCTTCATACCCTCTCACCATGCTGGCATAGGGGTTCACCTTATATGAACCTCCGATCAACGTGCTCCCAAATAATACATGCTCGGTATACTTATTCGCTTCATCAGGCTCGTAGGTAAACGGAAAATCGACCGGGTTTGACCACATGATCTGCCGGTAGATCTCGCTTGCCGTTTCATACGGGCCCGTATAGCGTTCAAAACGCCCGGTGATCCTGGTATCTAAGGTTGTGCTGGGAGATAATCTGAAAATAACATTACTCCTGATATTGGTTCGGGTAATATCAATATTGTTATTAAAATTATTGCGCCGGTCCACCTTCAGCAGGCCGGTTTCATGCTCCATGGTACCCGACACATAATAGGTAGCCACCTTTCCGCCGCCCGAGATGTTTAAATTGACCTTCTCGTTGACTGTCGATTTGTTGAACAACGCATCATACCAATATACATTCGGATAAATCATTGGATATTCACCCCGCATGGTCGCTTGTATTTTCTGCTCGTCATAATAGGCGCCCAACAGCGGGTTACGGGTGATCTGCGCTTCATTATACAACCGCATATAACGCACGCCATCCAAAAACTCGAGTTTACGGGTTGGCATGGCCACGTTCATGTCACCGCGTACACTGATTTTTACCGATCCTTCCCTTCCGGCTTTAGTCACCACCGAGATGATCCCGTTGGCGCTTCGGGCGCCGTACATCACCGTTGCCGAAGCATCTTTCATCACCGAAAAGCTCTCGATGTCGTCCGGCTGCAGGCGCGCCAGGTCGTCGGTAGTCGACTCGAAACCGTCGATCAGGATCAGCGGCGATGTTTTATAGCCAAAGGTAGTCACCCCGCGTACAAAGAACTGCGCGTTATCAGCACCCGGTTCGCCCGAAGTCTGGTAAGATATGATTCCCGCAATTTTTCCGGCCAAGGCTGTGGTCAGATTGGATGCAGGGACCCGAAGTTCGGCCACATCCACGGTCGAAATAGAGGCCACTACGCTCTCCTTCTTCTGCCTGCCAAAAGCCACGACTGTGACATCTTCCAGCTCTTGCGACTTTTCTCTCATTTGAACGTTAACCACCTTTTGAGTAACCACTTCCACCGTTTCAGATTCCATTCCAATAAACGAAAAAACCAGCTTTTCTCCACGGTTGGCTTCAATGCTGTAATTGCCGTCTGCGTCTGTAATTACTCCCCTCGTACTGCCTGAAATCGTAACAGTTGCTCCAGGCAACGGCGCTCCGGAAGGATCAGTGACCACTCCCCTGACCAAATTCTTTTGAGCCTGAATTCCCGGGTTTTCCTTTTCGGCTAAAGGATAGATGAGAATCTGCTTACCGACTACCTTAAATGAAAGATTGGACTGCTTTAAGGCTTCTGTCAGAACATCTTCCACCGAACCCTTCTTCGTATTCACATTGATTCTCAATTCATCATTGACCAGGTCATTGTTGTAAAGAAATTTGTAATCCGACTGAGACTTAATCTGATCAAAAAGCTCTCTCAGGGTAGCCTGTTGGACACTAATGTTCAGCTTAGCTCCCTGCGAGTACGTATTTGCCCTCACATTGAAGACAAACAGTAAGGTAAGTATGAACGTTAATTTCATAATTAACAAAAAAGTGTACGGTTTACCCCACGGGTAATCCTTCCACACATTATTTTTTTTCATAGATTTGTGGTGTTAGCGATTATACCTTTAATTCGTTAATGCGTTTTCTCGGACAACGAAGATGTGACCGCATTTTCGTTTTCTTTTTTTAAAAAATGAGCTCTTGTTACATAGGCAGTTATTTTTTTATTATTCTATATCCTTTTTCAGTTGCTGTAAATTGAAGCTGAGATCCCACACTGAAAAATTTTAAGATCTGCTCCAGCGTTTCAGATTCAAAATCGGCTGTAAAGTTCATATCTCCGACGTTTTCATCGACCCGGATTTCTTTGCCGAATTTTCGTTCCAATTTGCGGGCAATTTCAAATAAAGACTCATTGTAAAATGAAAGTTTGCCATACCTCCACGAGTCGATCGACAGATGCGGGTTGTTCAACTTGACGAAAGTCAAACTTTCCTTGTCGTAAGAAACTTCATCGCCGGGAACCAACCTCATGGTCTTCTTCAATTCTTTTAACTCAAGGTCAATGCTTCCTTTTGCCAAATAAGTATCAATAACCGGTTCGTTGATATGATCACTGACCAAAAAGTCTGTTCCCAGTACTTTTACCTGAATATGATCTGATTGAACAATGAAAGGGCGCTCATTATCATGCTTCACGTTAAAATAAATCTCACCGTTCATGGTTACCTTCCGGAATTGTCCTTTAAATTCTTTAGGATACGTCAGAGAGGATTGCGCATTGAGCCAGACCTTTGATCCGTCAGGTAACGTGACCACCTTAACTTCCCCGGTTCCGCTGGCGATCTCAATCAGTTGAACATTTCCACGGAAATAGTAGTAATACACAAGACTGCTTATGGAAAGGGCCAGTAAAACTGCTGCTGCATATTTTACAGCCCGTAACCCAAAAAGAGATCCGGGATGTTGTCCTGTTTGTATCTTCTCCTGTGTCAGTTTCTGAATATTTTCAGTATTCCATATTTTGGGATTAAGTTTGTTCCAGAATAAATCAATCCAATGAAACAATTCCCTGGCCTTAGGATCAATCTCCAATTCATTTTTGAGTACCTCCTGGTCTCTCTCTCCTGAATAATATTCAGAAACTTTTTCGAAAAATTCCTTTTCGCTTTTCATGTTGTTGTTGTCTCTCAAAATTAAAAGACGTCAACTTTCCAAAAATGGACTAGAAAAATTTAAAATTATTTTTTCGAAAAAAGGAAAAGATAAACATCAGTAGGGCTAACAGAGCTTCCTTTCCGGGATAAACCTAACTCGGAGCAGATCTTTTCGAGGGCATAGGCGATATGATTTTTTACTGTAAGCGGTGAAATTCCCATAATTTCAGCGATTTCCCTGTATTTTAGTCCGTTAACCTTAGCCAGACTGAATGCCATTTTACACTTGGCTGGAAGTGATTCGATGATCCGGTTGCTGCGATCGATCATTTCCTGATCAAAAAATTCAGAACTGTCATTTTCCAATGGCGTAAAATAATAATCATCGACCTCTTCAATATTTATAATTTTCACACGCTTATTTCTCCGGATGAAAGAAATACTCTCGTTTCTGGCAAGAATGAAAAGGTAGGATTTAATGTTCCTGATATTTGCAAACTGATCTCTTTTACTCCAGATTTTAACGAAAACATCACTGACCAGTTCTTCGGCAGTTTCGTTGTTGCGAACGATGCCGCGAACAAACACAAACAGGCTTTCTGAATATAAACTCATTAAAGCCTGCAATCCATCTCTCGTTAACTTTCTGGCCGAATGTTCAATGTTTTTACCTGCCATTACATTGAATAATTGGGTGCAAATGTAAAGAATATAAAAACGATCTTCAAATCGCATAAAAATAAAATGACCGGCGTGTCAGCACACCGGTCATAACGATCTTCGCCAAAGAAGAGAAGTTTGTCGCCTGTTTCCTTACTCAATTTCTGAATGGTACTCCTGCAGCGATTTCACCTGATATTTCCCGTTCTGACGGTCTTTAATCCCCCTGGTAGCAGCCAACGCGGCGGAAGTTGTTGTAATATAGGGGATCCTGAATTTGATAGCGGCTTTTCGGATATAAGAGTCATCATATTCACTTTGTTTGCCGGCAGGCGTATTGATCACCAGATTAATCTCTCCGTTTTTAATGGCATCGACAATATGCGGGCGACCTTCATGCACTTTCAGGATGCGTTCGGCAGGAACACCGTGCTCTTCCAAAAACTTCACTGTTCCTTCAGTCGCCAGGATCTTAAAGTTCATGGCAATAAAATTCCGGGCTGTTTCCACAATCTTGCTTTTATCGCGGTCGGCAATGGTAATAAGCACCGTACCACTCACCGGCAAAGATGTTTGAGTGGCTTCCTGCGATTTAAAGAAAGCCATCCCATAGCTGGATGCAAGACCGAGTACTTCGCCGGTCGAACGCATTTCGGGCCCCAGCAGCGGATCCACGCTGGGAAACATATTAAAAGGAAAGACAGCTTCTTTCACCCCGTAATGTTTAAATTTCCGATGCTTCAGATTAAACTCTGAAAGTTTTCGTCCAAGCAGAATTTCAGTAGCAATTTTAGCCATGGAAACATCGCAGACCTTTGAAACCAAAGGCACAGTGCGCGAGGCTCTGGGATTGGCTTCGAGGATATAAACTACATCTTCATAAATGGCATACTGAATATTCATTAAGCCAACCACCTTCAATTCGATGGCAATCCTGCGGGTATATTCCTTGATCGTTTCGATATGCTTTTCAGGAATAACGACCGGAGGAATTACACAAGCCGAATCACCGGAGTGGATCCCTGCATATTCAATATGCTGCATCACGACAGGAACAAAAGCGTCGGTACCGTCAGCGATCGCATCCGCCTCTGTTTCAATAGCATCTTCCAGAAATTTATCGATCAGCAATGGACGGTCGGGTGAAACATCTACCGCATCGGCAATGTATTTCTCAAGCATGTCCCCGTCAGTTACAATACGCATAGCTCTTCCGCCCAGGACATACGAGGGACGAACCATCAGAGGGTATCCAATACGGGTCGCTATGGCATGCGCTTCTTCCAATGTACTGGCCATCCCTGACTCAGGTTGGGGAATACCTAATTTCTCCATGACATGACGAAAACGGTCCCGGTCTTCTGCGAGATCAATCGTTTCAGGGGTTGTGCCTAAAATTTTTACACCTGCTTTTGCCAGTTCACTTGCAAGGTTCAATGGCGTTTGTCCGCCAAACTGAACAATAACACCTTCCGGCTTCTCTTTATTGTAGATACTTAATACGTCCTCTGCTGTCAGCGGTTCAAAATATAAACGATCGGATGTATCGTAGTCGGTCGACACCGTCTCCGGATTACAATTGATCATAATCGACTGATAGCCGGCATTCCGAATCGCAAACGCAGCATGGACGCAGCAATAGTCAAATTCAATTCCCTGTCCGATCCTGTTGGGTCCTCCTCCCAACACCATAATTTTTCGGCCTTCTTTCGCTTCTATTTTATCAGGTGCATTATAGGTTGAAAAATAATAAGCCGCATTTTCCACACCGCTTACGGGAACAGGTTCCCAGGCTTCTTCAATTCCCAGAGCAATCCTCCTGTTTCGGATCGCGTCCTCCGTTACACCGGTAATCTTTGCCAGGTATTTGTCAGCGAACCCGTCTTTTTTAGCCTCTGATAAAAGTTTGTCAGGGAGCAAACTTCCCTTATACTGAAGAATTCGTTCCTCCAATTCCACCAGCTCCTTCATCTGTGAAAGGAACCAGGTTTTTATATGTGTCTTCTTTGATAACTCCTCAATGTCAGCTCCCTTCCGAATGGCTTCATACAAAATGAATTGCCGTTCACTTGAAGCGTGGTTTAACATCCGCATGAGTTCACCCAGGTCTTTCTGATTAAAGTTCTTCGCGAACCCTAATCCCTGCCTTCCTATTTCCAATGAGCGGATGGCTTTTTGCAGAGCTTCTTTATACGTCTTACCAATACTCATGACTTCTCCAACTGCCTGCATCTGGGTTCCCAGTTTGTCTTCCAGTCCGTCGAATTTTTCAAACGCCCAGCGGGCGAACTTCACCACCACGTAATCACCCCATGGCGTATACTGATCGAGGGTACCACACCTCCAATACGGGATTTCATCGAGAGTAAGCCCGCCAGCCAGCATGGCTGAAACGAGTGCGATCGGGAACCCGGTTGCTTTAGATGCAAGGGCTGATGAACGCGAGGTGCGTGGATTAATTTCAATGACCACAACCCTGTCCGTAACCGGATCGTGCGCAAACTGGACATTGGTACCTCCAATAACCTCAATAGCCTCCACAATCGCATAGGCATGTTTCTGCAGGCGTCTTTGAAGGTCTTCGGAGATGGTTAACATCGGTGCCGTACAGTATGAATCGCCTGTATGGACACCCATCGCATCCACATTCTCAATAAAACAAACAGTGATCATCTGATTTTTTGCATCCCTGACCACTTCGAGCTCCAGTTCTTCCCACCCCAATACGGATTCTTCGATGAGCACCTGATTGACAATACTGGCAGATAAGCCCCGGCTGGCCACCGTTCTCAGCTCTTCAATGTTATATACTAATCCGCCACCTGTGCCACCCATGGTATAAGCAGGACGGATCACGACCGGATAACCCAGTTCTGCAGCCACTTTTTCGGCATCCTCCACCGTGTTGACCGCCGTACTCTTAGGCATCTCAATACCCAGCCGCGTCATCGTTTCCTTGAAAGCGACCCGGTCTTCCCCTCTTTCAATAGCGTCAATATTGACGCCGATCACTTTTACATGATATTCATCCAATATCCCTTTCTTCGCCAACTGTAACGACAGGTTTAACGCGGTTTGTCCACCCAGATTCGGAAGCAATGCGTCGGGACGTTCCTTTTTGATAATTTCAGTGAGCGCATATTCATTTAAGGGTTCGATGTAAGTGATATCGGCCATCTCAGGATCAGTCATGATCGTCGCAGGATTGGAATTAACCAGAACAATCTGATAGCCCAACGCACGAAGTGCTTTACAGGCTTGTGTCCCCGAATAATCAAACTCACATGCCTGCCCGATAATGATCGGTCCCGAGCCTATAATCAGCACTTTGTTGATGTCTTCTCTTTTTGCCATAAGTGTGGTTATCTATGTTAGCGAAATGATTTTTTTGAGCGGTGCAATTTAAGCAAACCCCGTGACTGGCAGAAGGAATTTTGAAGAAAAAGCAGGCCTTCATAAAAAAAGTCCGTTGAGTAACGGACTTTTTTTATGATTTATTCAAAGCATTTGATTACCATTTTACCTTAATGACTTCGCTGCCGGCCAGCAGAAAAGCGCCTGTTCCGTATACTTCCCAGGAGTCGGCGTTGAAGTTCTTTCGCGGATCTGCTCCAACCGGCTGACACCATCCGATATGGCCATCGGGCTGAATGAGACTGGTCAGGCCAACCCAGGCCTTTCGAACGACGGGAAGATAGGTTTCCCTGTCAAGCACTCCATTATTGATTCCCCAGGCCAGTGCATAGGTATAAAAACCCGATCCGCTGGCTTCTCCTCCCGGGTAACTTTCGGGATCAAGCAAGCTCGCGCGCCACAACCCGTCTTCCTGCTGCAACCCGATAATCCGGGCAGCCATTTCGCGGTAAAGATTCTCATAAAAAGGCCGCAGTTCATAATTTTCAGGCAATTCTTCCAGAACGCGTACCAGTCCGCCCATTACCCAGCCATTTCCGCGCGACCAGAATATCTTTTTGCCGTTGGCCTCATAAATCGGCTGTTTCCAGGTGGTTTGGTACTTCATGTCTCTCGCGAAAAGATCTTCTTCCTTGTCATACAGCAAATCATAAGTTTCTTTAAAAAGCTTGTCGCTGTACTTCATATATTTTTCCTCTTTCATTGTGACCCCGAGTTTAACTAAAGCAGGCGGCGCCATAAACAGGGCATCACACCACCACCAGGTGATCGGATTGGTCTCTCCTGTTTTGTATGGAGCATTCATAAACTCATCCATTCGCGCCCGGAAAGGCTCGATCATCTTCTTGTCACCCGTAACCCTGTAAAGATCGATATAGGTCTGTCCAATGGCATGATCATCCGCATGCGTTAAACGCGGCCCTGCTTTCCATTCATTCGAATCGCCCATGGCGATCATGTTCTTCCAGATCTTTTTTGAACCGGTAGTTTCCCATGCAGCAAATACGCCTGCATAGAAGGCTCCGTTGGTCCAGTCATACAACGCATGTTTCGGATGTTCGAACTGCCAGTAAGCGGCGGTTTCCATAGCATTCTTAATATACTTTCCCGAGAATAGTTTCCTGTCGGAACGGTTTCCGGCATTTGCAAAAGAACCAAGCAAAATGACGATCAGAGAAAAGACTAACTTCTTCATATTTTCTAATTCGTTTAGGACGTTACTGCAACAAATATAAGCATTATGCAATCGATTGCAATAGACAAGCGAAAAATTAAAATCACTTTAAATAATTGTGCCGGGTTTTAAATTATCAGTGTTTTTTTTTGCATGCTTTTATTTTATCATTATTATTGCAGCATATTAGTCAAATGACATGATCAACGGACAAGGACATTACGGCCATCATTGGAACAACCTATTAAACGGTAGGCCGTGATTCTTTTTGTTTTGCAGAAGATATATGAACCCAAAGAAGGCTTACCCAAAAGGTAGGCCTTTTTAATTTTACTTTGACAAACATGACACAACTGAAGATCGCCATTCAAAACAAAGGGCGCTTGTATGAAGATTCGATGGCATTGATCAGGGAAGCGGGGGTCCGCTTTTCACTCAACGGTAGAGAACTGCTTGCGCAGGCGAAAAACTTTCCGCTCGAAGCGCTTTTTCTGCGTGATGACGACATCCCGCAAACCGTAGCCGACGGAGTAGCAGACATAGGCATTGTCGGAGAAAATGAGATGCTTGAAAAGAAGCAGAAGGTTCTGATCGCAAAAAGGCTCGGTTTCAGTAAATGCCGTCTTTCTCTGGCCATTCCAAAATCGGACGAATATTCCGGTCTCAATTATTTTAACGGGAAGAAGATCGCTACCTCTTATCCGGTCATCCTTCAGGATTTTCTTGACAAAAATAAATTGAATGCCGATATCCACGTAATCAGCGGTTCGGTTGAGATTGCACCGGGAATTGGCCTGGCCGATGCCATTTTTGACATTGTCAGTTCCGGGTCGACGCTCGTGAGCAACCGGCTGAAAGAAGTGGAAGTGGTCACACCCTCAGAAGCCGTACTGATTGCCTGCCCGAATTTAAGTCCTGAAAAAAAAGCGTTAATGGAGGAACTGATCTTCCGGATGGAATCGGTTCAACGGGCAGAAGGGAAAAAATATATCCTGCTGAATGCCCCAAATGATAAGATCGGGGAAATATCGGCCATTCTACCCGGAATGAAAAGTCCCACGGTAACTCCGCTGGCCGAAGAAGGCTGGAGTTCGATCCATTCGGTGATCGCCGAGAACCAGTTCTGGGAAATCATCGGAAAGCTGAAGCAGGCCGGCGCCCAGGGCATTCTGGTAATCCCGATCGAAAAGATGATCTTTTAGACAGGAAGCTGTTAGCTGTTAGCTATTAGTTTCGGGAATTTGACAATTTAACCATTTGACAATTTTTATGAAACGATATAACAATCCTGACAAAAATGACTGGACCCGGATCCTTGAACGTCCGGGGTTCAATGCCGCTGAACTCACAGATAAGGTCCGTGCCATTCTTAGTGAAATAAAAACAGAAGGAGAAAAAGCCATCCGAAAGTTCACAGAACAATTCGATAGAGTAATTGTCGGTGAGTTTACTGTGAGTCGGGAGGAGATTGAGGAAGCAGCAAAATTAATCGACCAGGATCTTCGTACAGCAATTGAAAAAGCTGCCGCAAATATCAGGCAATTTCATGAAATTCAAAAACCGGAACTCAGACAAATAGAAACAACTCCGGGAGTAGTTTGCTGGCAGAAGGCAGTGCCGATTGAAAAAGTAGGGCTTTATATCCCGGGTGGATCCGCTCCCCTGTTTTCAACCGTTCTCATGCTGGGTATCCCTGCAAAAATAGCAGGGTGCAGGGAAATTGTGCTTTGTACCCCTCCCGGCAAAAACGGAAAAATCAACCCGGCTATTTTATTTGCGGCAAAAACAGTCGGAATAACAACGATCTTCAAGCTAGGAGGAGTTCAGGCGATCGGCGCAATGGCTTACGGAGCGGGCAAGATTCCGAAAGTGGACAAGATCTTTGGCCCCGGTAACCAGTATGTTATGGCCGCCAAACAGTTGGTCAGCATCAGTGACGTGGCTATCGATATGCCTGCAGGACCTTCGGAAGTAGCCGTTATGGCCGCCCGCTCTGCCGTGCCGGCATTTGTCGCTTCCGACCTGTTGTCGCAGGCCGAACATGGCCCCGACTCGCAGGTGGTACTGGTGACCAATTCGGGCGCCCTTGCCGATGAGGTTGAAAAAGAGATCGGCGTGCAATTGGGGAAGCTTTCACGGAAGAACATCGCAACAAAGGCGCTGGATAACAGCATTTGCATTGTCTTGGATAACGAACAGGAAATGATTGAGCTGGTCAATATTTATGCACCTGAACACCTGATCATCTCCATGAACGGGTACCGGCAGGTGGCCGAAAAAATTGTCAATGCCGGTTCGGTGTTCCTGGGGAATTACACGCCCGAGAGCGCGGGCGACTATGCTTCAGGGACCAACCATACGTTACCCACAAACGGCTGGGCCCGCTCATTCAGCGGAGTGAACCTCGACAGTTTCCTGAAAAAGATCACCTTTCAGGAAATATCGGGAGAAGGTATCCAAAAGCTTGGCCCTGTCATTCAGACCATGGCCCGGGCCGAACAGCTCAGCGCTCACGAAAACGCTGTAGCCGTCAGACTCACTGAACTTAACCGGTAGTCACCCTGTACAACAGAAAATCAACAAAAATGAAATTAGAAAGTCTTTTACGAAACAACATAAAAAACCTCAAGCCATACTCATCGGCCAGGGACGAATATTCGGGAGAAGCCATGGTTTTTCTCGATGCCAACGAAAATCCCTTTAACGCTCCTTACAATCGTTATCCCGACCCTTTACAACGCCGGCTGAAAGAAAAGGTCGCAGGCATTAAAGGGTGCCTGCCGGAGCAAATATTTCTTGGGAACGGGAGCGATGAGCCGATCGATATCGTGTTCCGCGCCTTTTGCTAACCGGGTATTGATAATATGGTTTCCATCGATCCCACCTACGGCATGTATCAGGTCGCGGCCGATATCAACAATATTGAAGTCAGAAAAGTAACCCTTAATGCCGAATTTAAGTTCTCGGCCAACGAGCTGCTGAACAGAACCGACGGGCACACCAAACTTATTTTTATCTGCTCGCCAAACAATCCGACCGGGAACCTGATGGACAGGTCAGAAATTGTAAAGCTGACCAGCGGTTTCGGCGGACTGGTTGTGCTGGACGAGGCTTATACCGATTTTGCCCCCGGAAGCAGCCTTCTTCCTGAAATAGCGCTTCATCCGAACCTGATCATCCTTCAGACTTTTTCCAAAGCCTGGGGCATGGCAGGCATCAGGCTGGGAATGGCCTTTGCACAGCCGGAGATCATCCGTATTTTTAACAAGATCAAGTACCCGTACAACATCAATATCCTGACCCAGCAAAAAGCGCTGGAACTGATCGGAAAGGAAAATGACAAATCAGACTGGGTGGAACTGCTGATCGGCGAAAGGGGAAAACTGGCAAAAGCGCTTGGAGAACTTCCCTTTGTGACCCGGGTTTATCCCTCCGACGCTAATTTTCTGCTGGTAAAAATGAACAATGCCCGGGGCATTTACGATTACCTGGTTGAAAAAGGAACTATCGTGCGCGACCGTTCAAAGGTCATCCTTTGTACCGACAGCCTGCGAATCACTGTGGGTTCGCCGGAAGAAAACACGGTGCTGCTCGATCATCTGAGAATGCGAATATAAACCGAAAGGAAGCCGCATCGCAGGCTATTTTTTGTCCTGAATTTATTAATATAAAATTCTCATGATCTACAAAAAAGCATTATTTATTGACCGGCACTGAACATTGATCTCGGAACCGGCCGATGAACAGATCGACTCGCTCGAAAAGCTGGAATTCATACCAGGTGTTTTCCGAAATCTATACCAGATCCGCCGGAACCTGAGTTATGAACTGGTCATCGTTTCGAATCAGGACGGATTGGGGACCGTATCCTTTCCGGAAGAAACTTTCTGGCCCGCACACAACAAAATGATCAAAGCTTTTGAAAATGAAGGCATATGGTTTGACGATCAGCTCTTCGACCGAAGTTTTCCCGAACAACACGCTCCTACCCGGAAACCAGGGACGGGCCTGCTGGGGAAGTATCTGGACGGCAGTTATGATCTTGCCAACAGCTTTGTAATCGGCGACCGGCTGACGGATGTTCAGCTGGCCAAAAATCTGGGTGCCAAAGCCATTCTCATCAACGACGGCAGCCTTTCTGAACGCCTCCGCGAATCTGGCCTTGAACAAACCTGCGTGCTGGTCACCACAAACTGGGACGAAATATACGCCCGTGTAGCCGCCCCCGAGCGAACGGCGCTGGTTGAACGAAACACCCGGGAAACCCGCATCCGCGTCGAACTTAATCTGGACGGGACCGGTAAGGGTGCGATCACCACGGGGCTGGGCTTTTTCGATCACATGCTCGACCAGATTGCCCGGCACGCCGGGATCGACCTGACCATCAACGTGGATGGCGATCTGCATGTCGATGAACACCATACCATCGAAGACACGGCGCTCGCGCTGGGTGAAGCTTTCAAAAAAGCGCTGGGCGACAAGCGGGGAATTGAACGGTATGGCTATTGCCTGCCCATGGATGATTGTCTGGCACAGGTAGTGATCGATTTCGGAGGACGCCCGTGGCTGGTCTGGGACGCAACTTTCAACCGCGAAAAGATCGGTGAAATGCCCACCGAAATGTTCTTTCACTTTTTTAAATCGTTTGCCGATACCTCGCTGTCGAATATCAACATTAAAGCCGAAGGACAGAACGAGCACCATAAAATAGAAGGAATATTCAAAGCATTGGCGCGAGCCATTAAAATGGCGATACGGAAAGACGTCTTCAATTTTGAACTTCCTTCCACAAAAGGAACTTTGTAAAGGAAATCGGAGAATGGAGACGGGAAACAGGAAAAAAAGAAAAACAATTAACGCGTGTAACAGCTAATAGCTGACGGCTAAAAAAATGAAGAGTATAAAACCATTACGGGAGAAAAAAAACACGGCGATCCTGCTGATCCATTGCCCGGACAAACAGGGAATCCTTGCAACGGTGACTGAATTTCTGAACCGCAACAACGGGAATATCATTAACCTGGATCAGTATGTCGACCGTACCGAAAAAATCTTCTATATGCGTGTGGAATGGGAACTGGAAGATTTTTCAATTCCGCCGGCTAAGATCGGCGAATATTTTGAAACGCTTATTGCTACCCGGCTGCAGATGGAATGGAAACTGTATTTTTCCAAAAATATTCCGCGCATGGCGATCTTCGTATCGGGCATGTCGCACTGCCTGTTCGATATCCTGGCCAGGTACACAGCCGGAGAATGGGATGTCGACATCCCGCTCATCGTCAGCAATCACGAAGACATGCGGCCCGTCGCCGAACGTTTCGATATTGCTTTCCGTTATTTTCCGGTAACATCCGAAAATAAGGAAGCTCAGGAAAGGGCCGAACTGGATTTGCTGAAAGAGAACAAGATCGATTTTATTGTGCTTGCCCGCTATATGCAAATCCTTTCAAAGGAATTTGTGAGCCACTATCCCAATAAGATCATTAATATCCATCATTCTTTCCTGCCGGCCTTCGCAGGCGCTAAACCTTACCATGCCGCTCACGAAAGGGGTGTCAAGCTGATCGGTGCTACCAGCCATTACGTGACCGGCGATTTGGATGCAGGCCCCATCATCACCCAGGATGTCGTCCGTTGCAGCCACGCCGATACGGTAAAAAGCCTGATCCGGAAAGGACGCGACCTCGAAAAGATCGTTCTGTCAAATGCTGTATTTAATCATCTGCAACGAAAAGTACTGGTGTACCATAATAAAACCGTGGTGTTTAACTGAGGGCAAAGGGCATGGGGCAAAGAGCAGAGAGCATGGAGCAAAGAGCAAAGCGGAAACGGGAGACGGGAGACGGGAAACCGGAACACGGATTTTCAGATTCGTCGATTGTCTGAATATCCGAATATCTTTCTGCCTTGTGTTTGGGAATGGGTCTGAAAAAGTAGCGCGTAGCAGAATCGAACTGCTATTACCTGATTGAGAAACAGGTTTCCTAACCGTTAGAAGAACGCGCCATTGAAAAGCGCTACAAAAATAAAGAAATTCCTGATCGGTGTTACAGGAAGATCAAAATTTTTAATGCACAGTGGTGAATAGGAAATGAAGGATTTTTAACTATTTGTTTGTCAATATAAAAACTGAAAACGATATGGACGTCATAATCATAAAATACAATGCCGGGAACATCGAGTCGGTAAAAAATGCTCTGCTTCGGCTGGGCGTTCAGGCTGAAATCACCGGCGATCATGAACGGATCAGAAAGGCTGAAAAAGTAATCTTCCCGGGAGTAGGTGAAGCCAGTACAACCATGGCTTACCTGAAACGGGAAGGCCTGGACCGGCTGATCCCTGCGCTTACACAACCTGTACTCGGGATTTGCCTCGGGCTTCAGCTGATGTGCAGTCACACGGAAGAAGGCGATACGCCCTGTCTCGGAATCTTCGAAGAGAACGTCAGGCGCTTCGTTCCGCAACCTGGCATGGAGTATGTGACCAAGGTTCCGCATATGGGATGGAATACGATTAGTCATCTCCGGGATGGGGTCTTCGATCCCTCACTCGAAGGGCAATACGTTTATTTTGTCCACTCCTATTACGCAACTGTGGGTGAACATACCTCGGCTGTCACCGAATACATTACGCCGTTCAGTTCCGGCCTTCAGAAGGGTAATTTTTACGCGACACAATTCCATCCCGAAAAGAGCGGAGCAGTAGGCGCGGCAATCTTGAAAAACTTTTTAAGTTTATAAAATCTGCTGTAATGGAAGATACACACTCAGAAATCCCGGAAATCAGGCAATCAGGGTCTAAAATAATCATCATCCCTGCCATTGACCTCATCGAAGGTAAATGCGTGCGGCTGTCGCAGGGCGATTACCAAAAGAAAATCATTTACAACGAGAATCCGCTGGAGGTGGCTAAGATGTTTGAAGACACAGGAATACAAAGGCTTCATCTGGTCGATCTCGATGGTGCCAAAGCCGGGCACATCGTAAATTACCGGGTACTTGAAAAAATTTCCGCAAGGACCGGTCTGGTGATCGACTTCGGCGGCGGGCTGAAATCGGATGACGATTTGCGCATCGCCTTTGAATCCGGGGCCCGAATGGTTACCGGCGGGAGTATCGCTGTGAAAGACCGGGGTACATTTGTCAGCTGGATCCGGAAATACGGACCCTCTAAAATAATCCTCGGAGCGGACGCGAAAGACCGGAAAATAGCTGTTAGCGGCTGGCAGGAAATTTCAGAGATCACGATCATCGACTTTATCGATGACTATATCAAGGAAGGGATCGAAAAGGTCATTTCAACCGACATTGCGCGCGACGGGATGCTTTCCGGACCTTCAACCGGGCTTTATCAGGAGATCCTGGAAAAGTTTCCCGGATTGGAACTGATCGCCAGCGGAGGTATCTCTTCCATGGACGATATTTACCAACTAAGCGAAATGGGAGTTCCCGC
>JBDKTZ010000507.1:0-56193 GCA_039679975.1 Prolixibacteraceae bacterium | reverse complement strand
GTGCTGGAAGGCCGCTCTGAACAACCTTTTGTTTTAATGCGCTATGCGGAGATCCTTCTGAATGCTGCTGAAGCTGCTTCAGAGCTGATGCTTGCCGGAGAATCAGCTCCCGGCGGGGACAACTTCCAGCAGATTGCCTATGACGCAATCCGGGAGATTAGGGAAAGGGCCGGTGCTGATCCACTCGTGGGTATGTCAGACCTTTCAGGAGAAGATGGCTTAAAGATCATTCGTAAAGAGCGCCGCAAAGAACTTGCTTTTGAGAACAAGATCCTTTGGGATATCCGGCGCTGGAGAACACAGCATTCGGATATGCTGAACGGCTACACGCAATCGGACGGCGCTTATTACAAAGGTCTGTACCCATTCTATTCATCGGCAACCGGGAAATACTTTTTCGATGCAGGTCTCGATGAAGGCCGGCGCCGTTTCCGTCTCACTGAACAGGAGTACTACTTTGCAATACCGGCAGGAGAGGTTTCAAAGAGTCCGTTGATTGATCAGCAACCAGGGCGGTGAAAAAGGTAGAAGGGTGGAAAGATAACAAGGTAGGAAGGTGGAAGGGTGAAAAGGAACCCTGTAACCCTGAAACCTTGACACCGTGCAACCTTCTTCCGGTTTACTTTTAAAAAAGTTGAATTACAAAAAAATAATATTAAAGACAGAATCTATGAAGAACTTGTTTTATAGCCTATTTTTTTGCTTCGCGACTGTTTCCTTCAATTCCTGTGAAATCGATAATTATGATGAACCGGAAGAAACAATCAGAGGCAGAGTGGTGGATGTGGCCACAGGAGATCTTGTTCTCACCGACCAGGGCAGCGAGGGTACCCGTATCCGTTTAAGGGAGTTAAGCTGGAAAGAAACGCCAACGCCCGATAATTTTGATTTCTGGTGTATGAAAGAAGGGATCTTTCAAAATACAAAAGTATTTAAGGGGCATTATAACGTAAGAATTGACGGCGCGTTCATTCCTTTGGTCAGACTAAACAGTGCCGGTGATACGATCGCGGATGAAACGAAGTACATCGACATTGAAGGGATCACGGAGGTCGAATTTAAAGTTCAGCCTTTCCTGAAAGTAGAATGGGTTGGGCAACCGACGGTAAGCGACGGCAAGATCACGGCAACCGTAAAAGTGACCAGAGCTGTCAGTCCTGCCGATTTTAAAGCAAAAATTGAACCAATGGGCGGTTATAATGATAACATGCTGAATGTGACGGACGTTCGCTTGTTTGTGAGTCAGGTGCCTTATGTAGGTTATCGCGAATGGGATAACCGCTACACCCAGGAGATCAACTACAGCGGAAATTCATTTGAAGCTCTTTTAGGGCAACCCGTTACGATTACGACAAAAGGAGTGATCCCTGCGGGACGCACTGTCTTTATCCGGGCAGCTGCCCGGATAAATTATGCTACAGAAAACATTAAACGGCATAACTATAATGAAGCTTTAAGGGTCAATATACCCGGAAATTAATTAACTTGCAGGTCATCCCGTTCAGCCTGCGGGATGACTTTTTTTAACCTAAAACCAAAGAGACCGTGAAGTTTAAACATTACTACCTTGTATTGGGCGCATCATTTTTTGCTGCCTGTTCAACCGGTACCCTCATTGAAAATACGCAAGGAGAAAAGACCACCTTCCAAACCTCGTCGCATTGGAAACCCGTGACCGACGTAAGAGCTGATGTGGCCATTGTGTACGGGACGCACGACGGTCCTGATATGACCTTTGAACAACGGGTGCAATCGTGGCGTGACCGGGGTTATAAAACACATTTTATGACAGGCATCGCCTGGGGCGGCTACCAGGACTATTTCACCGGAAAATGGGATGGCAAAACCCATCTGGATGAGGGGCAGGTAACCCAAAAGGGAGATACCATCTGGCATGGGCGGATGGTCCCTTATATTGTCCCTTCCGAAAATTTTATCAAATATATGACGGAGACCCGGATCAAAAGGGTCATCGACGCAGGTATCGATGCCATTTATCTGGAGGAACCTGAGTTCTGGTCACGCGCGGGATACAGCGAAGCATTTAAACGGGAATGGAAAGCTTTTTATGGTTTTGACTGGCGCCCGCAGCATGAGTCGCCCGAAAACACATGGTTATCGAACAAGCTAAAATATCATCTTTATTACCGGGCATTGAACGAATGCTTTACGTATGCCAAAGAGTACGGGAAAAGCAAAGGGATGAATGTACGCTGCTACGTCCCCACGCATTCCCTGGTCAATTATTCACAGTGGCGCATAGTGAGTCCTGAAGCCAGTCTGGCGTCATTGCCTTGTGTGGATGGTTATATTGCGCAGGTGTGGACAGGAACTTCCAGGGAGCCTAACTATTTCAACGGCATCAGGAAAGAGCGGGTTTTTGAGAATGCTTTTTTAGAATACGGTTCCATGGAATCGATGACGGCCCCTACCGGAAGGAAGATGTTTTTTCTTACCGATCCCATCGAAGATTGGCCACGCGACTGGGCCGACTATAAGAAAAACTACCAGGCGACCTTTACTGCGAAGTTGCTGTACCCGAATATCGCCAACTATGAAGTGATGCCCTGGCCCGACCGGATTTATGAAGGCCTGTACAGGACCAGCGCCAACAGCGATCAAAAAGAAAGGATCCCGCGTTTTTATTCCACCCAGATGCAGGTGATGATCAACACCCTGAATAACATGCCACTGTCTGACAATAAACTGTCAGGATCGTCGGGTATCTGTGTGCTGATGTCAAATTCACTGATGTTTCAGCAATTCCCGACCCATGCCGGATACGAGGATCCCCAGCTTTCCAACTTTTACGGGCAGGCATTGCCTTTTCTGAAACGAGGTGTTCCGGTCAAGACCCTGCACCTGGAAAATGTATCCTATGCGGATACATGGAAGGATGCGAAAATCCTGATTATGTCATACTCCGGCATGAAACCGTTGTCGCCCGAGGGTCATGAATATATTGCAGCCTGGGTGAAAAAAGGTGGTGTTTTGGTCTACTGCGGACGTGACAGGGATCCGTTCCAGAATGTCCAGGAATGGTGGAATACCGGGGGTAACCACTATGGGACCGCATCTGAGCATCTGTTTGAAAAGTTAGGTATAAGTGTCTCACCGGATCAGAGCGGCGAATACCGGTCGGGTAAAGGAACAGTCTATGTATTCAGAAGCGATCCGAAGGAATTTGTCATGGCGGCAGGAAATGATCAGGAATTTGTTCAGGTTGTGAAAAGGTTGTACGAAACGGCTGCAAACGCCGGCAAATTCATTGAAAAGAATAACTTTTATCTTGAACGGGGTGTTTACGATCTCATTTCTGTACTGGATGAAGGAGTCAGCGCTGATCCTTATATCCAAAAAGGAAAGCTGATCGATTTGTTCGATCCCAAATTACCGGTTTTGCAGGAGAAAACAGTCCAGCCCGGGGAACAGGCTTTCCTGTTGAACCTGGATCGGGTGAAAAATCCGGAAAAGCCGCAGGTTTTAGCTGGCGCCTCCCGTATTTATGATGAAATGAGGACCAAAACCAGTTATTCTTTTGTTGCAAAAAGCCCCCTGAATACCACGAATGTGATGCGTGTTTTGCTGCCTGCTGAGCCGGGCAAATGTCTTGTTTCAGATCACCAGGGAAATGAGGTGAAGGAAGCGGTATGGGAATGGAACGAGGAAAGCCGGACCGTCCTGTTAAACTTTGAAAATAGTCCTGAAGGAATAAAAGTTGAATTGAGCTGGTAAAACTGAGTCTTTTTCCTGAAAAATAATAAAAGTAATCCAGGGCTTGACTACATTTGAAAAAGCCTTACAATATGGGCGATTTTGGCATTTTGGATTCAGAACGTAAAGATGTGGCTTACGAGGACTGGCATGGCCATCTGCTGGACCGTAAGATGTTGGATCTGCTTCAGGAAAATTAAAACCCTTTCTGTTTTACCGGAATAATTTTCCAAAACTGTTCACTTTATCAGGGGAAACTGACTTGCAATGCAATGGAAATCTTTAATATCTTTAGCGCCTTTAGATTTCAGTTCTTATTAACAAACTAATTTAAGTCATTTTTAGATGGCACAATTAGCTGGACATAAAAATGATAAAATCTTATGGCAAAGTATTAAAGCAGGGGACAAGCAGGGTTTTAATACTCTTTTCCGGGTATATTATTCTGAATTGTATTACTATGGTTTCAAGATTATCCCTGATCCCGATATTGTAAAAGAATGCATTCAGGAAGTTTTTATACGTGTTTGGGAGACCCGGCAAAGTTTGGCTGACATAGAAAACATAAAAGCCTACCTCATTGTTTGTGTTCGGAGAATGATCCTTGTTCAAAAGAAAAAAAGCAGATCGATACAAACGGTTGAAGTAGGGAAATTTGAAAATTCCATTTTCTTTTTTGATGTCAATGAGTTTGAAAAGCACGAAGAAATTTCAGATGAACTCCGCCGGGTGCTGTTGAATGCGATCAATTCTTTAACGGTAAAACAAAGGGAGTTGATTATGCTGTTTTTTTATCATGAATTATCTTATTCGGAAATTGCAGATATTACAGGTGTCAGTGTTGAGGCTGTTCGAAACCTCATGTACAGAACCTTAATTCACCTTCGGGAATCGATTGATGAAAAATGCTTAAGATCAATGAGTAATCTTTTCTTTTTTCTTTTTTCTTCACTTTCTGTAAAAAAAAATGAAAAATGTTGATGATGTTTTCCAAACTTTTCTCTCTATGATGGCAAAGTCATTTCTTTGATTTGCACGATGAGACGAACCGATGACATTTCAATTCTGTTAACAGATAAAGATTTCCAAAAGATACTTCGGAAATGGAAATGCTTGAGCGATGAAGAAAAAGCTGAAGTAAACAGGGAGTATGATCTTAACGAGGATGATGTTGCGATTTTACGACATTTATGGTCAGGTCTGAACTTTCATCAATTTCATCATCCAAAAGAAAAAGTTGAGGATGTACTGAATGAGACTATATGGAAGATGGCAGAGCGCAAAATTGTGCCTGCCGGGAAAACAGGAGTTAAGAAAATATATGAGAGTTTTTCAAGGATTGCTGCAATATTGATCATTCCCATCATCCTCTATACAGCCTACATTCAATTTGTAAAAGATAATCCTGTTATGCTTCAGTCTGCAGAGCAAATAGTAACTGTCAGTTCCCAACCGGGAACTGTTACGAACCTCATTTTGCCTGATGGAAGTCAGGTATGGTTAAACGCCGGAAGTGCCATTTCCTATCCCAATGAATTTAGTGGCAGCACAAGAGATATTTCATTAACAGGCGAAGCTTATTTTGAGGTGGTCAAGGATCACCGGATACCTATGGTTGTTAAGGCTGGAGAAGCATATATCAAAGTTTACGGAACCACATTTAATGTCAATGCCTTCTCGTCTGAACCATTTGTGAAAGTGACTCTTGTTGAGGGCTCAGTTTCTCTTTCATCCCCGTCAGAAAAGTTGAATGGTAAAGAGGAATTTTTCATTGAACCGGGCCAAACCGCCATTTTCAGTGAACAGTCAAAGCAGGTGCTTGTCCAAAATGAGGATCCTTTTTTCTATACGGCATGGAAAGATGGATTTATGGTATTCCGTAACAGTCCTTTTGAAACTGTTTTGAAGCGCCTTTCCCAAAAGTTTAATGTGGATATCGAATTAAAGGATGAGACTTTAGCTGCAATACCCATGGACGCACGGTTCAGGAATGAAAGTATTAACGAAATACTGAGATTGCTGTCGTCCGGGACTCCATTCAAATATTACTACGAAACTCCGCGGAAATTATCTGACGGAACTTTTGTGAGAAGTAAAATATATATCGAAAAAAAATAAAGTTAAATCAGAATCGCCTATGAAAAAAACAAATGCAAGGAGAAGTTAGCGGCTCCCCCTTGCATCACTAAAATTAATCAATCTGTAAAAACTAATTAATTAACACAAAAATATGAAAATTGCGATTAAGAGAGAACAAAGTCCAAATTTATTTGAGACTTTGTCGAGCGTGAGCAATTTACGCGATGCGAAAATAAATGTTGTTTGTTCTCCGGGAAACATCATTATGTTCTTTCCGGAAAAAATTTTATTGAAAATGAAACTAACTGTCCTTTGCTTATTGTTGAGTCTTGCGCAACTGATAGCGTCCCCCGCTTTTTCGCAATCAACAGCGCGACTGACATTGAATTTTGAGAATGTCAAACTGGAAGACGTGTTGCTGAAAATAGAAGAACAGAGTAACTTTTCTTTTATATACAACCGTGAGGCTGTGGATGTGAACCGGAAGGTGAATGTGTCGTATAATAATATGGAGGTCAAAGAGGTTCTTTCGAAGCTTTTTAACGAAACCGATGTCGTATATGAAATCCGGGGATCACATATTATTTTAAAAAGCAGTAGTGTTCAGGTCAGACAAAAACAAGTTTCGGGCAAGGTGACTGATTCCGGCGGACAATCGCTTCCGGGTGTAACCATAGCTCTGAAGGGAACTAGTATAGGAACGATCACAGATGTAAACGGGAGCTACTCCCTTCCCGGCGTTTCATCGAATGCTACTCTGATCTTTTCCTTTGTAGGTATGAAAGCCATTGAAATAACCGTCGGAGATAAAACGGTCATTGATGTCGTGATGGAGGAAATGTCGATTGGTCTGGAGGAAGTTGTGGCAGTGGGCTATGGTACGCAGAAAAAGGCCAGTCTTACCGGCGCCATCAGTTCCATTAAGGGAACTGACATTCTTAAAACAAAGAACGAAAATGTGACAAACATGTTGGCCGGCAAAATGGCTGGGGTCCGGATTGTCCAAAGAACCGGAGAACCTGGTGATTTTGCTTCATCTATTCAGATCCGTGGGTTTGGGGCGCCACTGGTGGTTGTTGATGGTGTTCCCCGCGACAACATGTCTAAAATAGATCCCAATGAGATCGAAAGCATATCTGTGTTAAAAGATGCTTCAGCAGCTATTTACGGGGTACGCGCAGCAAATGGTGTTATCCTGATCACCACAAAAAAGGGTGAGAAAGGGAAAATGCAGCTTGAGTATTCAGGATATTATGGTGTCCAGACCCCGATCAATACGCCCAAAGGTCTTGATGCTGTCCAGTACATGGAAATTATTAATGAAAACAACATCATGAGGGGATCAGTTGTGCCCGGAACCCTTTTGTATAGCCAGGAAGAAATAGAAGCATACAGGAGCGGCAAAAAAACAGGCACGGAATGGTCGCGTATTAATTCAAATTATTATGCTCCTCAGTATCAACATAACATTTCTGCAACCGGTAGTTCCGGGATGATCGATTACTTTGTCAACTTTGGTAACCTTTATCAGGAAGGGATTTATAAGTCAGGTGATCTAAACTACGAACGGTTCAATCTCCGCTCAAATGTGAGTGCCAGGATCAATAAGAACCTGAAGATGGAATTATTGCTGAGCGGGATGGCCGATACCAAAAATTCACCTTACGGCGATACCAATACCCAGCAATACTGGAGGATGGTCTGGGTGTTGCCTCCCACGACACCTGCCTATGCCAATTACAACCGTAATTATCCGCAATCCGTCTTAATGGGTAATAACCCACTGATCATGGGTGACGCAGATGTAGTCGGATACGACAGAAAGAGGCAAAAGCTCATCCAGTCAACAGGAAACCTGATCTGGGATATCCCCTGGGCAAAGGGGTTACAGGCGAAAGCTTCGTACTCGTATGACTACACATTCTGGGAGAATAAATCCCTGCAAAGACCTTATTCCCTGTATGATTACGATCTGGCTAAAGATGTTTATGTCCCTACCCTAATCGGGAATACAGTCATGCCGGGAACTTCTTCAATTACCAGGAGTACCAGGTTCAGTGCCAATACCCTGATGCAGATATCGTTAAGTTATAACCGTATCATTGCAGAAAAACACCGCGTTTCAGCTTTATTGCTATATGAGGAAGGAACTACCAATATGGATAATCTTGCTGCCAGCCGCTATATCACCATGACCTCCATTGAAGAATTACTGGGAGGAGTTGATTTAAACCAAAAAGGCTGGATGGACGGATCCGGGTTTAATTCAAATGCACAGCCTGCCGATCAAAGCGGATTCTGGGAAATCGCAAATAAGGCTCTGATCGGAAAGCTGAATTACGATTTTAATTCTAAATATTATGCTGAATTCTCTTTCCGATATGATGGTTCTTCCAAATTCGCCAAAGGAGAACAATGGGGCTTCTTTCCTTCTGCTTCGTTTGGATGGCGGATTTCCGAAGAACCGTTCATGAAAAACAATTCAGGGCTTTCGTTTATTCAGAATCTGAAACTGAGAGCTTCATTCGGCATCTCAGGTGATGACCGGACAGCTACATTCCAGTATGTTCCCGGCTATACTTACCCCGTTCAGGCATTTGTCTGGCCGGTTCGTATGTTTGGAGACTCGAGGGCTGCAGGGATCGCTTTAAAAGACACACCAAATCCGCACCTGACCTGGATGACCTCCAACCTTTATGATATCGGTCTGGATGCGGACCTTTGGAAAGGTTTGTTTGGTTTTGAGCTGGACCTCTATAAGCGTGACCGTGAAGGCCTTGTCGCCTCGCGGGTAGTATCCCTGCCTGATTGGCTTGGCGAAGGATTGGCGCAGGAAAACTTAAACAGTGATGCGACTTATGGTTTTGACCTCACCCTGAAACACCGGAATACGGTCAATGTTTTCAATGGAAATAAACTGGCCTATGGTATTTCCGCAAATGTTGGTGTAACACGGACAAAAAATGTTTACGTTGAACGTAAACCAAGTGTGGACCAATACGGTAACTGGCGGGAAAACCCAACAGACAGGCCCAACGACATCTGGTGGGGGTATGAAACTGACGGTCAGTTCCAGAACTATGATGAGATCTTTTCACATGCTATTCTCGACAACACAGGGAACACTTACATGAAGCCAGGTGATTACAAACTGGAGGACTGGAACGAAGACGGAGTGATCGATGCCTGGGACCAGCATCCTATTGCCAGTGGGGCGAATGCACAAAATACACCCCGGATATTTTTTGGTTCTATCCTGGATGTTCAATTCAAAGGTTTCGACGTGACAGCTGTTTTCCAGGGTGGATTTATGACTACCGTGAAGCAATCGGACTTCCTGTCCAATCCGTTTTATTTTGATATGAACGGTCCCGATATGTTCTACGATCGCTGGCATATGAAAGATCCTTTGGCTGATCCAAAAGATCCCCGTACGGAGTGGATCCCAGGTACTTATCCGACAATCAGCCAGTCAAGTCCTTCCATGGGCATCAACTTTGGCGTCAATACGGAAACTGTCAAACGGGCTGACTATGTCCGGTTAAAATCAATTGAATTAGGCTACACCATTCCTAAAGTGATCACAGACAAAATCGGGATTCAGGGGCTGCGGATTTATACCACGGCATATAATCTGTTCACACTTACCAAGTTAAAATATCTCGATCCTGAACATCCTTCGAGCAATAATGATTTGCTCTATCCCTTGATAAGAACTATCAATTTCGGAGGAAGCATTAACTTTTAAAAATGGGAAAAATGAAAAACATACTATTAAAATTACTGGCAATAATCGTTATAACAGCTTTTATATCGTCGTGTAATGACCTGGATATCGAGCCTGTGAATGTGCTGAGCGACGATCAGATATACACGACCCCTGTCGGAATTAATGCCGCGCTTCAATCGATGTACATGCAATTGCCAATCGGAACATTTTCTTCGCATTATAACGGCATTGTAACGGGACCGTACCAACATCTTAATTTCGGAATGAGTGCAATTTTTATCGGTGAATGCCAACTAATTCCGCTCCGCGCAAGTAATCAGAACGTTCAGCTTTATGGGTCATACTTCACCTGGTGGAATTACGTGTCGATCCGTTACTGCAATCTGGGTATTCGCGGATTAAAAACCAATTATGACAAATTCGATTCGCAGAGGGAATTGTACAATCACTGGCTTGGTGAGGCCTATTTTTGCCGCGCTTATAATTATTATGCTATGGTCAGGTCTTTTGGTGGTGTACCCATTGTAAAAAACCCTGATTCCTACACATCTTACCCTAGCCTGGAATCTCTTGAAATTCCCAGGAATAACGAAAAAGAGGTGGTCGATTTCATCGCATCTGATCTTGATTCTGCCATGCTTTTAATGGGACCAAATGAACTGGAATCGGGACGTGCCAATAAATATATTGCAGCTAACCTCAAAGCCAGGGTCATGCTTTTTGCTGCATGCGAAGCAAAAAAAGCACAGGTACAACTGGATGGTCTGGTCGGAATTCCTGCATCAGAATCAAAAGAATACTACAAAAAGGCTTACGTCGCTGCTGAGTTTGCTGTCAATAACGGTGGTAAATACAAACTGTATAAGCGGTATGATGACGGGACCTATATGGGTAAAGTCAAAAATTTTGAGCAAATATTTATTGATGAATCAGCAAGTAATACGGAGCGGATGTTAATCGTGAAATTCGATCCGGCGGTAGGAAGCGCCCATTGCTGGGATGAAAACCAACGGCCAAAAGGATATACGCAAACTGCTGACCCGTCGGGAGAACTATCGGCTACCCTGGAATGGGTGGAATTGTTTGACGATGTTGACGGGAATCCTGGAAAGCTAAATATCGGTGACCCGAGTAATCCGGTCCGCTATACCAACGTAGCCGATTTGTTTGCCAAGGCGCAGCCCCGTTTGCGTGCTTCAGTGCTACTTCCCGGCGTTCAGTTCCCGGGTAGCACCAACCCGGCCGATATCTATGAGATCAGAAGAGGGATCTATGAATCGTATCCGAACGGCACACTTCATACTTCGACCAACTTTACGGATAAGTATAACGGAATGACCATTCAGGGCAAATGCGGAATAGGAAATGTGAATACGACGGATAACGGGTTTATTGTCTGGAAATATCAGAATCCCAGCGGTACAGGCAGCTACTGGTCCAGTTATCAGGACTGGATTGAGTCACGGTTTGCCGAAGTATTGTTAAATAAGGCTGAGGCAGCTGTAAATCTTATTGGCGAAACTGTTAACGGGGAAGCGATCACTATGCAGGATGCTCTTGACCCGATCAACCAGATCAGAGAGAGAGCAGGCACCAAGCCATTGACCACGATCAATGAAGCCAAGGTGATCAATGAACGCAGATGTGAACTGGCCTTCGAAAATCTGATCGCTTGGGATATGAGACGCTTACGGATGCTTGAGGATGTTTTACAGGGTAAGTCATTCAGTTCCCTGTATCCCTATTACGTGGCAAATGAAAGCAAATATATTTTCCTGAAACACGAAAGAACAGAATTAAAATACCGCACAGATCCACGAGATTATTATGCTCCGATACCAACTTCTGCGATCCAGAAAAATCCGAAATTATTACCCAATAACCCTGGATATTAATCATCTAAAGAATGCAAAAAATGAAAAATACGATTAAACGAGAGCAAAGACAAGCTCGCTTGGGATTGCCGAATGTGAGTATTTTGCGCAACCCAGGAGCAAAAAAAATAACATACTTTATCAGTTTGATCCTCCTGATGTTTGTGGCTTCGTGCGAGGTTGATAACTATGATCTGCCGGAGGAAACGCTTACCGGAAAGCTGACAGATGCAGAGAATAATTCATTTATCACTGAACAGCCCAATGGATTCAAGATCAGGATCATTGAAAATGGATCACCGCTGCCACGTGATTTTTGGGGCAAGCCGGACGGAACGTTCATGAATAGCAAGATTTTCAAGGGTCGATACAAGATCATTCCGATCGATGGCGCATTTTTCCCGGTTGACACCGTGGAAACAGAAATCAGCGGAGTAACAACGGTCAATTTTGAGATCATTCCTTTCCTGACTATCGAGGCTTCTATCGTGCAGAATGGCTCAAATCTGAAAGCGACCTATACGATCAAAAAGGCTCCGGGTGCCGGTAAGATCCAAAGTGCAAGACTATTGGTGAACAAGTGGAATCCGAATGTCGGGATGAATTACAGCGACAAAAACGTGGTTAGAAATTTATCGGGGGTTCCGGATGCAACGATTGGACAAACTGAATATACCGACGAAATTACCGGTTACCTGGAGAAGGGCGTTACCTATTATGCGAGGGTTGCTGATCTTGCAACCAATGCTCTTGGAAGGTATAATTTTTCGGAGGTAAAGGAAATTGTTGTCCCGTAAAAACTTACTAAAAAGAAATAAGAAAGTGTCCGTTCTACATTCTTGTTTCTTTTTAGACATTTTAAAACTAAAGTATAAACACATGAAAATTGCGATTAATAGAGAACAAAATCCAAACTTGTTTGAGATTTTGTCGAGCGTGAGCAATTTGCGCGAAGCGAAAAAAGTAATAAATATTTTTGCACTTTCCTTTACGTTGCTGGGGACCATATTCGTTTCCTGCGAGGATAACTACGATCCCATTGGAAACAACAAACCGATGCCGGTTTTAAAGGTCGATTCAAAATTTGTTGCAGCACCCGGAACCGGAGGCAGTTTCCCGGTCAGTGTCACTACAAATGCAGAAGTGGTAGAGGCAACTTCCACGGCCTCATGGATATCCGGGACATTCAGCAATAGTGTGGTGAGCTTAACGGCAGCGGCTAATCCGGAAGATGCCGTTCGTGAGGCTTATGCCAAAATTGCAACCGTTACAGGTCAAAACGAGGCGCAAGTCGCGTTAAGGGTCATTCAGGCAGGCAGCGGGATGGCTATAACAGCTAATATGTTACGGTCAGAATTGGATAGCGACTGGAAAACGATCCGGTTAAACGGAAACTGGACCATCGAGGACAACTCCCTCCGTACGGATTCTCCCGGGGATGTTATGAGCGTGATGGTCTGTCAAAAAGATAATGCCAAAACAGTTCGCTCCGCTACCCGCAAATTCAGATTTTCGGTCGATGTGAAAAACAACAATAGCTGGGCTGGTGTGGTGTTCCATGCGAAGGATGGTCAAAATTTCTTTTATATTGGATTAAATATCAATCCGACCAGCTTATTCGTGATTGTTGACAGGATTTATAATGGCGGAGGTTCTCCGATGGCCATGGACCCGGGAATCGTACTAAGCGCTGACCGGGATCCTTTCCTGCGGTGCGAGATTGTTACTACCACTGAGAAGCCGAATGAGTTTACCTTAAATGTCTATGAATTGAAAACCACAGGCGATGTAAGCCTGAATACGGATCAGAGTGTGGTCCAAAAGTTAGTTTATACGCGAGCATTTAATAATAATCTGTTGGCGGACGGCGGTTATGCCGGCGTATGGGGAAAAGTAGGCGGAGGTTATTTCAGACGATTTGTTCTTACAACAAATTAATTATCTTGAGCAGAACCTGGCAGTAAGGGGGATTCCTGGTTTGTCAGGTTCTGTTTTTAAATACTTATCATGATAAAAAAAGTAGTTATAATCAGCATTTTGCCTTTTTTTTTGATTTCAGGTTGTTATGGGAAGGACGACCAACCGGCAGATCGTTCGGTAAACCAACCCTTGAAGTATATTCTGGTGAACGGGATTGATGCCACACCCGAATCATTCGGGGAGGTGGCGTCGGTTTTCGGAAAGACAACAGACCGCAAGACAGCAATCGGAGTGGGCTTCATCATTTCTTATCTTCAAATGACCCCGGAAGATGCAGCGGCTAAACTGAAGAAATACCTTTCTCTTTCGCGACAGTTCGATTTGCCGGTCATCGTTCAGATAGATGGCGAGCAGTGGTGGGCCGGCCGTCCCGATCTGTGGAATTGGTGGGATGAAACCGGGCCGGGTTATGATCCTGATAACCGCAGCAACGTGGAATGGACGGGCTGGACACCCGATTCGGCCGTGAAGATTGGCTGGCGAAATTGGGGACGTCAGATTCGCGTGCTGCCGATGCCCAACCTGATGAGCCCGGCTTACCGCATGGCCTGTCACGCTGAAATGAAGAAGTTGGTTCCCCTTGTAATGGATTGGTGGAATTCACTCCCGGAAGAGAAAAAATACTTACTGGCAGGGATCAAGGTCGGCTGGGAGAGTGCTATTGGGGTCAATAACTGGTACTATCCCAATGGAAATAATTTGCTTGACAGGCCGGAATCGGAAGATCCTGATTACGGGTTGCAAACAGACTCGCTTCCTGACAGGGACGTTCAGACAATCGGTTATGCGGCGGTCAGCACCCTTGGGCTGGCCTCGTCCGGGGAACTGAAAGAAAGCGACGTGACCGAAGTGGTCCGGCAACACCTGGAAGACCTGAGCCGGCTGTCAGCGGATATGGGCGTTCCCCGCGAGCGGTTATTTACGCATTGCGGCGGATGGAGTCAGGGAGAAACCCTTTACAGGGCCGCAGTAAATGCGTATTCCTGCCCAGGCTGGAGTTTTTATCAATATGCTTCAGATCCAAAAAAAGATGTGACTGCTATGGCGATTCTTGAATCGGGCGATGCCCCTTATTGGGGAGCCGTGGAATGGTTATACCAGGGTAACAACACCAGGGAGCAATGGATTTCTGCAATAACGAACACGCTTTCCGATAGCAGGATCAGGTATATGTGTATCTATAACTGGGGAGGAATAAAAAATAATCCGGATTGTATTTCTGCGATCAAAGAGGTCGTTCAAAAATAACACTTATTTACTTAAACCATACATCGCATGAGAATTAGTGTCTTTATTCTCTTTATTCTTGTGTGGCTGAATGTCGCCGCACAGGAAAAAGAAGTTGATTATACTCGTTATGTTGATCCCTTTATCGGAGCTGATGGTGGGGGATATACTTTCCCCGGACCAGCTTTACCATCGGGAATGGTAAAAGTGGGTCCTGATTGCAATAAACTCGATGAAAATGCAGGCTGGGATGCCAAAGGAAATATTATGGGCTTTAGCCATACACATATCAATGGATCAGGTGGCGGATGCAAATACGGCAACATCCTGTTTATGCCAACAGTGGGCGAGGTAAACCCGCTCGATTATTCTTCACCCCGCGCCAACGAACGCGCCGAAGTAGGCTTGTATGCGGTTGACCTGACTCGTTACAACACCTCTGTGAGACTCTCCGCCACCCATCGTGCCGCTATTCACGAATATACTTTCCCGGCTACTGATCGGGCCAACGTACTGGTTGACCTGGGAAGTTTTCTCTCATCGTACGAAAGACAGGAGTTTGTTGGTTCAGAAGTGCGCATTCTTTCAGATACCGAGGTGGAAGGCTTTAGCCGTATCCGGGGAGGATGGAATATCGGCCGGGCCTACACGGTTTATTTTTATGCAAAATTCGAGCATCCGGCTACTTCATCCGGAACCTGGAAATCAGGAAAACTTTACCCAAACATGAAGTCACAGTACGACAGCAACGAAAAAACCGGTGCATACTTTACCTTCGATACCAGGCAAAATAAAACAATCAGGGTAAAAGTTGCCATATCGTACATGGGAGTCATGAAGGCTCAAAAAAATGCCGAAGAGATAAGCTCCTGGAATCCGGATCAGATAAAATCAGCTTCCGTCAACCAGTGGAACAGAATACTCCGGCAGGTTAAAGTTGAAGGAGGAAGTGAGGAAAGCAGGAAAATCTTCTACTCTTCCGTTTACCGTATTTTCTTACAGCCAACCAACTATACCGGCGAAAATCCGTTGTGGATTTCATCTAAACCTTACTATGGTGATTATCATGCAATTTGGGATACCTACCGGGCCACTCATCCTTTCATCACTTTGATCCGGCCATCGCTTGACGGCGAAATGTTGGAATCTCTTGTGGATATATACCGCTACGACAATTATATGCCGGATGCCCGTACCAGCCACGACAATGGACGCACACAGGGCGGTTCCAACTGTGACATGCTGATTGCCGATGCTCTGCAGAAAGGGGTAAAAGGAGTTGACTACAAAACAGCATTGCAAGCCATGCTCAAAAATGCCACGATACCTCCCGGTGATGATGAGCGAAAACAGGGACGTGGCGGTCTTTGGGATTACAATCGCATAGGATATGTTTCCATGGATTTTGAACGATGCGGAACACGTACCCTGGAGTATTCGGCCAATGATTACGCCATTGCCAATGTAGCTAAAATGCTTGGTGAGGCTGGCATTTACGAACAGTACCGAAAAAAAGCCTCAAGCTGGGAAACCCTGTGGAACCCGGGAATAGAAAGTTTTGGATTCAAAGGTTTTATCTGGCCGCGCAATTCGGATGGTTCCTGGGTTGATACTACAAAGTTCAATGTATTTGCCTCTGGTTCGTTAGAACATCCTTTTTACGAAACTTTTTCCTGGGAATATTCTTTCTACGTTCCTCATGACATGAAAAGACTAATCGAAAAAATGGGCGGAAAAGAAATTTTCACCAAGAGGTTGGATACCTATTTTACGCGATCATTCCCCGGTAAACGTGGAGAGTTGCTCTTCTATACCAAATTAGTCGGCATGTGTCAGATTTCAAACGAGCCAAGTTTTCTTACGCCTTCGCTGTACTGCTACATCAATCAGCCCTGGAAAACCGCAAAGATCGTCCGTCAGATCTTGTCCACGCAATATAATTCGACCCGGTCAGGGGTTCCAGGAAATGATGATTCAGGCTCAATGGGGGCCTGGTATGCTTTCCACACTTTAGGATTTTATCCCAACGCGGGACAGGATGTTTACCTCATCTCCAGCCCGGTATTCCCCAAAGCAACCATCACTTTGGAAAATGGGAAACAGATTGTTATAACGGCAAAGGATGCCAGCGAAAAGAATATCTACATTCAATCCTGTTTGCTGAATGGAAAGCCTTTTAACAACTGCTGGTTTCGGCATGGCGATATCGCCAATGGTGCTAATTTTGAATTTGTGATGGGCGATCAGCCATCGTCTTGGGCTGTTAACGGGGAGTTGCCTCCTTCCATGTCGGATGAAAAATTTTAAACGGATTGACAATGAGACGCACATCAGGATTATCGGTTTATAAAAAGACTTTGAGCATCATACTTATTGTGGCATTATCTTTCCTTCAATTTTCCTGCAAGGATGAAACAGAGGAACACAATGACCAGTTTACAGTTACTTTTGACACGAGAGGAGGTTCCCCGACACCTCCGTTCCAGCAAATAATCGCGGGAAAGTTTGCAGAACAGCCTGCAGTCGATCCGGTTAAAGGCGACAGTGCCTTTATTGGCTGGTTTACTTCTTCCAATCTGAAGTTCAATTTTAAAAGTAATCCGGTCAATCAGGATCTTACCCTGTATGCAAAATGGTGGGGAGGACCCGAACAGTATGTATTTCTGAACGATTATGACTGGGCTTATAACTACGAAAAGATCAAAGTGCTCTTTGGATCATCCAAAGGGAAAACAGTTGCAGTGGGAGCGGGTTTTATTATCTATTGCTTTGAACGTGCCTCTGCGGTATTGGAGCAGGAAATAAAAGAACATTTGAGGCTTTCGCAGGAGCTCGAAATCCCGGTACTGGTCCAGCTTGATGCGATCACGTTCATGGGAGCCCGGCCCGATCTTTGGAACTGGTGGGATCCTTCGCAGGCAGGATATAATCCTGATAATAAAAATAATGTGGAGTGGACGAGCTGGTCGCCCGATGATGCCGTAAAAATAGGGTGGTTAAACTGGGGCCGCCAGATCAGGCTGAACCCGATGCCCAATCTGATGAGCCCGGTTTACCGGCAGGCCGTGGCCGATGAAATGACTCACCTGATTACGATCGTCGCGCAATGGTATCAGCAGCTTCCGGCTGACAAAAAATACCTGTTCGGAGGCGTTAAGGTGACCGGCGAAATGTTTCTGGGAGTCAATAATTGGTATTATCCAAACGGGAACAGCTATGTCGGTCAGGATCCGGCGAACGATCCGCAAACCGGGATCAATGTGCTGGATGTCCCCGGCAGAGGCGTTCAGACCATTGGTTATGCGGCTTTAAAAACAGCAGGGATAAAAACATCCGGGAATATAACGGGTGATGATATTGCAGAAACGGCGCGCCGGCACAGTGAAATTGTCAGCAAGCTGTGTGCTGACCTGGGGATCCCCCGTGATCATATTTTTTCGCATGCGGCAGGTCATGGTAAAGACCTGAAGGCCTGTATCAATCAATATGCCAGTCCCTCCTGGAGCTTTTATGGTCAGGATGCTGTAAATCCGGCCGGATATGCAGAAGCGCTGGATGTTCTCAGGACTTCCGATGCCCCTTGCTTCGGAATAGCCGAATGGTCGATCGGAGATTCCCAGGATTCTCATAAATGGACGGATGCCATCCGTAACGGGCTCTCAGTCCCCCGTTGCCGTTACCTCAGCGTCTACGCAAATGTGGTCGGGAATGATTATTTTAATACCAATCCGAACCTGTATGCAGTTCAAGGTATAAAAGCCGTGCAGGAATAGTTGCAAAAAGATGTAAATTTAACGGGAAATGAAGAACTCATGAAGATCAATTGCTTATTATTGCTCCTGGTATATCTGTCTTTCTTATACTCTCCGGTATCCGGAGAAATCGTCATTTCAAACCGGGAAGAAGATAAAACAGTCACATTTGGCAATAACAAACTTAAATGAGAGTAATGAATAACCAATTTCAACCTGACTACACCAACATTTTAAAAGTGCTTTATAATCAGCGTCCTGACTACCTGCCGCTGTATGAACATCACATCGATGCCCCGTTTATCTCAAAATGCCTGGGCGGGAAGCTGGAAATCACTTCTGAAAAGCAAGCAGACCTGGAAGAATATTACCGGAAAATAACTGGTTTCTGGATAGCAAACGGCTATGATGCATTTGATTATGAAGCTGCTATCTGCGAAATCTTCCCCGGACACGGAGCGATCATGGGGGGTATGCAGGGACCTGTGCAAAGCCGTGAGGACTTTGAAAAATATCCGTTCGATGAATTACCTGGAATATTCTGGAAGAAATATACGCCTCATCTGGAGGCCATTCGGAAAGTGATGCCTGAAGGGATGAAAGCTTACGGCGGATGCGGGTATGGCATCTTCGAGTCGGCTCAGGATCTGGTGGGCTATGAAAGTCTTTGCGTGATGCAGTACCTCGATCCGGACCTGTTCAGGGATCTGTTCATCAAAATAGGCGAATTGTACTCCCTGCTTTGGTCAAAAATGGTGAAGGAATACAGTGACATTTTCGTATTCTTTCGGATGGGTGATGATCTTGGTCACAGGCTGTCCACCATGCTTGAGCCGGATACTATCCGCCGGTTTATCCTGCCCAACTACAGGAAAGTGATTGATATCGTCCATCATGTCGGGAAGAAGTTCCTGTTACATAGTTGCGGGAACATTTTCGAGCTGATGCCCGACATCATTGCACTGGGTATTGATGCCAAACACTCCAATGAAGATCAGATCGCCCCTTTTGAAAAATGGATCAATCTTTACGGCCAACAAATCGGGCTTTTCGGCGGATTTGACATGAATGAGCTGATCATGAATAATTATGATTCTGTTTTTGAAAAAGTGAGGCGGGAAGCTGCACAATTCAGGTCTATGACAAACGGATACGGGGCCGGTTCAGGGAATTCAATCCCCGATTACATGAATCCCGATGGATTCAGGGCTATGATTGATGCAGTGCAGGCGATCCGGAGGGATGAACGCTAAAACAGTTGTTCGCTTTGAGCTACTGTTGAAAGGTCGCAAGTAACGAGTAGTGAGTCGTGAGAATGGAAGCAGGACACCGGAGAACGGAAAAAATAACAGTAACAACAGAAACCTGTAGCATTTGCCGGTGTAATAATTTAACAATTAAACACTAACCTGAACTTGAAAAATAAGCGATGCAACTAAAATTGGAAAAGATCTTTTCGCTTTTTATGGTATTGGCTTGTACATTAAGCCTTTTTGCACAAGACGATAAAAAGAAAGCAGATCAGTCACCTCCCATGGATATAGGCCAGCTTCGACGGGAATTTATCGATCCTCCCAATGATTACCGTGCTTTGCCATTGGGGCTGTCGGGAAAGAACAATGCGGCGGAGTATGTCGAAAGGCTGGTGCGGGGCAGATGGGGCGGTGCGCATATCAGCTATCCCGGTGGCGGAACCGGGTATCTTCACGACACAACCGGATGGAGCCTGTTCAACAACGTCCTTCAGGGATGCCGCGAACATGACCTCAAAGTCTGGATTTACGACGAAAACGGTTACCCCAGCGGACGTGCCGGAGGTCAGGTGCTGGCCGGACATCCGGAATTCGAGGCTCAGGGATTGTTTTACGATTCCAGGGATATTCAGATACCGGACAACAGGGGCGAATCCAGGGAGATCGAATGGCGCATCCCTGCAGGCACGCCGTTCTTTGTCGCCATGTACGCGCTTGACCGGGAAGGCCATATAACCGGCAAACCCGTTGAACTGACCGGTTCGGTGAAGAATAGACTGGTGAAAGTGTCTCCTGCACCCGGAAGCTGGAGATTGACGGCGTTTGTTCAGAACCACCTTTTTGCAGGAACCCATGCGGTTCTTACCGGCGGCCCTTACATCAACATTCTCGATCCTGATGCCGTCGGGCGGTTTATCCAAATCACCCATGAATTGTATTATGCCCGTTATGGCGCGGACTTTGGTGAAGTGATCAGAACTATCTTCAATGACGAAGTATCGGTCATGAGCGGCTTTCTCACCGATGATTCGCAGCCATTCCCTGCAGTTGCCTGGTATCACGAACTGCCGGAACTCTTCCGCAAACAAACCGGCTATGACATTCGCGACTGCCTTCCTGCATTGTTCGACGACGCAGGAGATGAAACCATCCGGAAACGATGTGACTTTTATTCTCTGATCAGTCAGCAAATTGCCAATGCATTTTTTAAACAGATTCGGGAATGGTGCGCAGAACATAATATTGCTTCAACAGGGCATCTGTTATGGGAAGAGTCATTGATCTACCATGCCAATTTCTACGGGTCAGTTTTTCCGTCCTATAAAGAACTGGACTGGCCGGGTATTGATGTATTATCATGTCAGTACGGATGTACTTCCGGTTCGCACACCGAGGGTGGTCCGGTCACTCCCAAGCTGGCAAGCTCAGTCGCTCACATTTGGGATAAAGAGCGGACCATATCCGAATCGTTCTGGAGCGTCACCAACAAAACACCGGTTGAAGAGGTCATTGCACATTACACATGGCAGGCGGTGTTGGGGATCAATGCCCTGACCACCCTGACCATTCATAATTCCTATTCCGACGAAGAACTGGGCCTGATGAACGATTGCGCCGGCCGACTGAATTATTTACTCACACGAGGACAGTTCCGGGCGGATGTGGCTATCCTTTACCCGATCGCTTCCGTTTGGGCTGGTTTCAGGCCAGCTACCCGGCATGTTCATAACCTGGGTGATAACCCCAACGCAAGGGATGTGGACGAAGCATGGCGGTATGTTTCTGCCCAGGTGCTTTTAAGTCAGCGTGATTTTGACTATCTGGATGAAGAATTGATCCGGAGTGCCACGATCGCTGACGGCAAACTGAATATTGGAAAAAACGGCTATTCGGTGCTTGTGCTTCCGCATGTTACCACGCTCAGTTTTGCCACATTAAAGCAGATCAAGCATTTTACAGATAACGGCGGTACAGTGATCTCCTGGCAAACACTACCCCTGAACCGGGCTGATGCCGGTCCGGAGACTGAGCATCGGGCACTTGTGGAAGAGTTGTGGAATACTAATAAAGGAAGGGTGATCCATACGATGACTGAAGCTGCACTCCGTCAGGCGCTGAGGAATAGTGGTACGCCCGACCTGATGGTGACCCCGGTAACGACCGGAATTTATTATCAGCACCGCGTCCTGCCTAAAGAAGATATTTTTTTCGTGGTCAACAATTCCCAGGAGCCGGTTTCCGGCGATTTTGTCTTCAGCGCTAACGGTAAGGCCGAGCTCTGGAATCCGATCAACGGTGAAATAACAGCTGCAAATTCCCGTAAAACGCCGAAGGGTAGTACTGTAAAGATTACACTTGCTCAAAGGAGCGGTGTATTTGTGATTTTTAACCGGAATTGAAACTTAAACGGATGAAAACAAAACTTATTTAACTTACACTGAACCTGTTTGTTGCATTAAGTTTTCCTCCCATATCGGGTTCCTGGAATTTAAATAACAGATATAATGGGTACATACAGGACAGTACAGGATAGTATTCTGCGTAATTTTTTAGTAATTCAACAAATTGAATTAAACTGATAAAAACTAAATTATGAAGAAGTTCGCGTCAGTAGCCTTTTCTTTGGGAATATTTCTGTTCGTCCAGTTTCATTTATCTGCCAAAGTGAGTAAGAACGCGGAGGCCGGAAATTATTCCTTATGGTATAACAGGCCTGCAACCGATTGGATGACAGAAGCTTTACCTGTCGGAAATGGCCGAATTGGAGGAATGATATTCGGGGCTATCGAGCAGGAACATATTCAGTTCAACGAAAACAGCTTATGGACAGGCGACGAAAAAGATACCGGGGCATATCAGAATTTCGGTGATCTGTTCATCACTTTTGCAGATACATCCAAGTCCCGCGCTGTTCCTTCTGATTACCGCAGAGAGCTTGATCTTTCACAATCAGTACACCGGATCAGTTATACCAGTAAAGGTATAAAGTTTTTGAGGGAATACTTTTGCAGTTATCCTGACCAGGTGATGGTGATGCGGTTTAAGGCTGATAAACGTAGTGCCCATTCTGCCGTAATCATGCTGAAGGACGCACATGACACAAAATGTACCGGCAAAGGTAATACCCTCTTTTTTGCAGGTACCCTTAAAAACGGGTTGCGTTATGAGGCCCGGATGACAGTTCAGATCAAAGGTGGAAATATGGAGATCATCCCGTCAAAAGACGGGGATCGTATGAAGATTGATCAGGCTGATGAAATGATCATTTTACTGGATGCAGCGACCAACTATGCTCCGCTTCGCAACAAAGGATGGCGTGACGGAGATCCTGGCGAACGAGTGAAAAAGGAATTGAATGCTGCTTCTCAAAAATCATATAAGAACCTGATCAAAAGGCATCTTGGTGATTATTCTGAATTATTTGGCCGGGTATCGCTTGACCTGGGAAAAACCGAATCTCAGGTTTTGAATTTGCCTACAGAAAAAAGGTTGGAGGCATGCCACGCCCAACATGATCCTGATCTGGAAGCTTTACTTTTTCAATGGGGACGCTATTTGCTGATCAGTTCGTCCCGTCCCGGGGGACTGCCTGCAAACCTGCAAGGTTTATGGAATAACAGTAACAATCCCCCGTGGCGAAGCGATTATCATTCCAATATTAATGTGCAAATGAACTATTGGCTTGCCGAACCCGCCAACCTGTCTGAATGCCATCTCCCTTTTTTTGATTATGTAGTCAATGCCCGGGATGTAAGAAGGGAACAAACGGCAGCCTATTATCCTGGTGTTAGGGGTTTTACATACTGTACAGAGAATAATATCTATGGTGGTTCGGGATGGAAATGGAATCCTCCCGCCAGCGCCTGGTATGCCCTGCATTTTTGGGAACATTACGCGTTTACGCAAAACAGGGAATTCCTGAGGAACACGGCTTATCCGTTATTGAAAGAGATTTGCTGGTTCTGGGAAGATCATCTGAGGGAGCGTGAGGATGGAACTTTAGTCACGCCCGATGGCTGGTCACCCGAACATGGTCCGGAGGAAGAAGGCGTTACTTACGATCAGGAGATCATCTATGATTTGTTCACCAATTATCTGGAAGCATCTGCCATACTGAATGTGGACAGCAGCTACCGGCATCAGGTTTTAAATATGCGCCAAAGGCTGCTGAAACCAAAGATCGGTAAATGGGGTCAACTGCAGGAATGGGAAAAAGACCTGGATGATCCCAACGACCATCACCGCCATGCATCTCATCTTTTTGCCCTTCATCCGGGAAGACAGATATCACCGTTGCTGACCCCGGAACTGGCACGGGCCGCCAAAGTCAGCCTGGCATCCAGGGGAGATAAGGCTACTGGCTGGTCCATGGCCTGGAAAATGAATTTTTGGGCTCGTCTTCTGGATGGTAACCATGCCTATACAATTTTGAGTAATTTTATGAATATTGCAGGGAATAAGGAAACGAATTACAATGAGGGAGGAGGAATTTATCCCAACCTGCTCTGTGCTCATCCGCCTTTCCAGATCGACGGAAACTTCGGATATACTGCCGGAGTTACAGAAATGCTTTTGCAGAGCCATGCCGGTTCAGTACATCTGCTTCCGGCACTTCCTGATGTCTGGACAAATGGATCGGTAAAAGGGTTATGTGCCAGAGGTGGTTTCGAGGTGGACCTGGAATGGAAAGACGGACAGCTTCAGAAAGCCCGGATCAGATCTAAAACCGGCCATCCCTTGAAAATAGTTTATAAAGACAAATCCATTGAACTCATCCTTCCTGAGGGGAAAGAAATGACCGTAAATGGAGAGTTGACAAAAATCTGACTTTAAGTATCAGTAAAAAATGATAACAATCTAATTTATAACCACATGAAAAGAAACCAATTCTATTTTTTTATGATCATTTTTATGCTGGCCATGTCTTCATGCAAGAAGGCTGAAGTTAAGGAGCCTGACCGTATGGACTGGTGGCGTGATGCCCGTTTCGGAATGTTTATCCATTGGGGGTTATATGCTATTCCGGCGGGTGAGTGGAATGGTGAAACCAACCATGCAGAATGGATCCGTGAGACCGCAAAAATTCCCCTGGAACAGTATAATCAGTTCGTCTCGCAGTTCAACCCTGAAAAATTCAACGCCGACGAATGGGTAACTATGGCCAAAGATGCAGGGATGAAATATATCGTGATCACATCCAAACACCACGATGGGTTCTGCTTGTTCGATTCCAAAGAAACAGACTATGACGTGATGTCTACTCCTTTCAAAAGGGATATTTTAAAAGAATTATCGGAGGCCTGTGCAAAACAAGGTATCACCCTCTGCTTTTACCACTCCATCATGGACTGGCACCATCCCGATTACCTGCCCCGTCGTGGCTGGGAGAAAGACAGGTCAACCGAAGGCGCAGATATGAACAGCTATGTTTCCTATATGAAAAGTCAGCTCAATGAATTGCTTAACAATTATGGCAAGATTGGAGTCTTGTGGTTCGACGGTGAATGGGAAAATACGTGGGATCATGCGCGTGGCGCCGATCTATATCATTACCTCAGGAACTTGAAACCTGATTTAATTATTAATAACCGGGTAGACAAGGGGCGTCAGGGTATGGCAGGAATGACTTCCGACAGCAGTTTTTGCGGTGACTTTGGTACTCCTGAACAGGAAATTCCTTCAACCGGATTTCCTGGAGTTGACTGGGAAAGCTGTATGACCATGAATGATCATTGGGGGTATAATAAAAACGATCAAAACTGGAAATCGTCAGAAGATTTAATCCGTAAATTAATTGACATTGCGTCTAAAGGCGGTAATTTTTTACTCAATGTAGGACCAACTTCTGAGGGACTTTTCCCGGATGCAAGTATAGAAAGGTTGAAAGAGATCGGAACATGGATGAAAGAAAACGGTGAAGCTGTTTACGGAACACAGGCAAGTCCTTTCAAACAACTGGCCTGGGGAAGATGTACCCAAAAAGAGAATGGAAACAGAACAATCCTGTACCTTCATGTTTTCGATTGGCCCCAGGATGGTAAGTTGATTGTGCCGGGACTGGATAATAAAGTGGTAAAAGCATATTCCTTGAGTAACCCCGATAAGGAAAAGCTTCAAATTGAAAAATCAAACGGGAATGTATCCCTCGATGTGACTTCGGTGGCCCCGTCAAAATATGCAACTGTCATCGTTCTTGAAATAAAAGGGAAGCCTTTAGTCAAGGATCCTGCGTAATATCATTGTTGCTGAAAACAAAAACCTTACCCTTCCAGTGGTTTTTATGTGATAATTCGTTGTCATTGGAAGGGCAGAGGCTTTAGCTTATTTGAGTTTCGACTTATAGTCGATCAATACCCTGACCGATTCGAGGATCTCCCTGCTTTTAACCTCAACGGTCAGGGCTTTCAGTTTGCCATAATAGGGGCTGTTCAGGAAATTCTCTTTTAGCAGGAGATCGATATCCAGGTTACTGATTCCGGCGCCGGTTTTGTCGGTGAAGTAAAAGCCGAGCTTGAAGAAATGATCCCAAACCGAAAACCAGCAGATGGTCTTTTTCTTAAAGGTCAGTTTGCATAACCAGGCTTTCCCGTCATTGTAATAGCGCCATTCAAACAACATGGACGGGAACTGAGAGGCTACCCATAAAGTGATTTCATCCCAATACGGTTTTGTTTCGCCCAGGTATTTTCCGAGCACGATATCGTCCGGATATTCGTTTTGATTATTGAGCAAAGGTTTATCCATGGTTTTTTGATCAAATTTAGTCTTTTTTGAATTCCTGTGGCCTGATTTATATCTTCATCTTCATTCGAAACCCGATCAGAAAAATAGTATTTTTGAGACACAAAGCGAATGTATAAACCCTGATTTATGGAACATAGTATGATCTTAATGGCAGCTCTGGTGATCTCTATCCTGTTTATCATTGTCGGTACCGCCAAGCTGAAAATTCATCCTTTTCTGGTTTTGTTGTTGGCGTCATACGGGGTGGGCCTGATCAGCGGGATGCCTGCATCCGGGATTGTCAAGGTGATCACTTCAGGGTTTGGAGACATCATGGGGTATATCGGGATTGTCATTATTCTGGGGACCATCATTGGCGTGATCCTCGAGAAATCGGGTGCAGCCATCAAGTTGGCCGAACTTGTGGTAAGGGTGATCGGAAAGAAACATCCTGCGCTGGCCATGAGTATCATCGGTTATATTGTTTCCATCCCGGTGTTCTGTGACTCGGGCTTTGTTATTTTATCGTCACTGAAAAGATCACTGATCCGTAAAACAGGAAAGTCGGCTGTGGCCATGAGCGTTGCTTTATCAACAGGCTTGTATGCCACTCACACACTTGTGCCTCCTACACCGGGCCCCATTGCGGCGGCAGGGAATCTGGGGGTTACAGATCAGCTTGGCATGGTCATCTTGTACGGATTAGTTGTAGCGGCCTTTGCCATGCTTACAGGCTACTGGTGGGCCGGTTATTCAGGCCGTCACTATAAAAGCGGAGAGGATCACCCGCTGGAAATGGAACTGGATGAGACCGCGCTCCAGCGTCTTCCTTCATCCGTGCTGTCAGTACTCCCTATTTTTCTGCCTATTGTGCTGATTGCGCTTCGCTCTGTTGTCCTGATGACATCACTGGCAAAAGAAAGTTTCCTGTATGAGTTGATCAATTTTGCCGGTGATCCGGTCAACGCACTTTTTCTTGGATTATTTGCTTCATTTTTATTAATAAAAAAGAAAGGCACCGCTCAAATTACGGGCTGGGTGGGCGAAGGGATCCAGGCGTCAGCCTCTATTTTGATCATTACCGGTGCCGGAGGCGCTTTCGGGGCGATGTTAAAGGCTACGCATATTGGGGATACATTGGGTGAATTATTATCAGGTTATCATTTGGGAATATTTCTCCCCTTCATCATTGCCGCTGCATTGAAAACGGCTCAAGGCTCTTCAACCGTTGCTCTGGTCGCCACTTCGGCGTTGGTGGCTCCGCTCCTGGCAAGTTTAGGGTTGGATTCCGAAGCTGGCAAGATTCTTACGGTGATGGCAATTGGCGCCGGATCAATGACTATCTCGCATGCCAACGACAGCTTTTTCTGGGTCGTTACTCAGTTCAGTAAAATGGATGTGGCTACCGGCTATAAAACCCATACTGTGGCCACATTCTTCCAGGGAGTTGTATCGATGATTGTGGTTTATCTGCTGTCGGTTGTATTGCTCTGACCTGGCTGTGACAAACAACGAAAAATTAAGGATTATAATTTTAAAGGGAGTATTATAACGAAAGCCCCTGCCTGTTTGCAGGGCGAACAATAAAAGCCGGGAAACGGTTATATAACAAACCGGCAGCCGATGGCTGCATTCAACAAAAGAGGATGAACTGGATCATATTAGTGATTGCCGGATTCTTTGAAGTCGCTTTTGCATTCTGTTTGGGCAAGACCAAAGAAACAACGGGACCCGAATCGTACTTGTGGTATACAGGCTTTCTTACGGCTCTCATTATCAGCATGGTACTTTTAGTGAAAGCCACCCAGACTTTGCCGATCGGAACGGCATACGCCGTGTGGACAGGAATTGGCGCCGTTGGAACTGTACTGGTCGGAATTTTTGTATTCAAAGAACCGACGACCTTTTTAAGGCTGTTCTTTCTGACAACACTGATCGCATCAATTGTCGGGTTAAAAGCCGTATCAAGCTAAGATAAAAAGCAGGAGAGCCCATGTGAAATATTTTTGAAAAGCTGTTTAAAAAGATAAATATTGTACGCGAGGTGGAACTATTTTTGCTAAATACCGGGTACTCTTGATAATTCCACTGCCATGTTAAACAGATCGTATTGGACTTGCTGGTTGAGCGCATTATTGGGCCTTATGTTTATAGTTATTTCGGGTCTGGCATCACCGCCAAAGGTTGATTCCATCCAGGTCGTTCTTGACTCTTCCAGTCTGGTTCTTCCCGGTGAGTCGTTCCCTATTGGTATTATTTCCTATTCGAAAAACGGGAAGGTGAGAAAAACTCTGGGATTGGCTGGTGGTAATGTATGGTGGATGCGCTATCAGGTTGAGGTAACGGGTGGCTCTTTCTCCGGTGGTAAGGTGTGGGTAAGCGACAAGTTGATTCCTTCCAAAGGGAAATATATTGAGCTTCAAGCTTACCCGCGAAAGCAACCGGAATTGGCGAAGCGATTTTTGCTGCCGCTTAATTATGATACAAGGATTCAGTTCAGGGTAACCGACAATTTTGATAAAGCTCCCGGGAGTCAGGTGAAGGGTGAGCTATTTACAGAATTTGACAATGGTCTGCAAAGAATTTGTACCAACCTTCGGAACAGCGATGAATCTGAAAGGTATCAGTTTTTTGCCAACGGTGGAAGCTGGAAGAACGGAAAGTTTCTCATCGATCCTGATTTCCTTCATATTGAAAATCACCGGCCCTCGCTGATCATCCAATCGCTTCGGAATCCTGAACTGGCCGACACCTTCCATGTGTTGCTGGACTATCGTCATACCTATAAACTTGCCCTTTATGGTTCGTCCGGGGTCCCGGGTTTTTCAGGAACCGACGGAAGCAGCGGTTCTGCAGGAGATCACGGGTACGACGGACAACCGGGGCAAAATGGCGGTTTTGGAGAAGATGGCCCTGATATCGATGTGTTTACTGACCTGTATTATGATTCGCTGCTGAATTGCAATCTGCTGTATGTGTATGCGGAAAACAGGTGGACTGGCGAAGAATATCGTTATTTAGTCAATCCCGACGGCGGTAAATTACTGGTGAACTCGTATGGTGGCTCGGGCGGATTTGGCGGCAGCGGAGGCAGAGGCGGGAACGGAGGCGATGGCAGGGATGGTAAAAAATGGACTGAAACTCACCGGGAAAAGAGAACTGTAAAGAAGCCGGTACAGAAGAAAAGCATACGTAAGGAAAAACAGAAAAAGATCGATGCCGAAGGGAAGGAGTATGAAGTTGAGGTAGATGTGGAATACACCGAGACGGTGTATGTAGATGAGGAAACCTATGTCGATGTTAGCATTGAAAAGCAGGGACCGGGTGAGGATGGCGGCGACGGCGGCTGGGGCGGCCCAGGCGGAGTGGGAGGTGAAGGCGGTTACGGCGGAAATATCAATTTGTACTTTACTGATGATGCCAGGCCTTACCGGAATTTAATTGAGGCAAGAAGTGACGGCGGATCCGGAGGAATGCATGGCTCGGGCGGCCCAGGCGGACAGGGCGGCAGAGGCGGATCCGGGAATCCTGCGGGAAGCAGCGGAAGCAGCGGACAATCAGGCCCCTCGGCAATTGGATGGGCAAATAATGGACATAAAGGCAGCATTAGTACCGGGGTAACCGAAGAATTTTTTCAGTACAAACCGGTTCAGGAAAAATGAGTTGGTTAAAAGCAAAGAGGAATAGAAACCGGATAAAATGGGGAACCAGTCAAATTACAAGTGACCAGCGCAGTTATTCCCTGATCAGTGAGTTCTTGTCTATATAATTGTAGATGTGCTCTTTATATTGGTTCCCGATGGCGATATGATGTTTCCCTATCATAATGGCGCTTTTGGTCACCGTAGTGATCTTTTTTACGTTCACGATATAGGAGCGGTGAACGCGCATGAACAAATCGGAAGGAAGCCGCTCCTCGATCGATTTCATGCTGAATAGGGTCATGACCGGCTTCTCGTTTTCAATGAAGATCCGGATGTATTCATTCTGGCTTTCGATATGAGTAATCGTGTTGATATCGATCTGAACCATTTTATACTCGGTCTTAACAAATAAATGCTCACTCTTTGCCTTACTTCCTTTTCCTGTCATGATTTCACAATAGCGGAGAGCCTTGTTGGCCGATTTTAAAAAATCGGCATAACTGATCGGTTTTAACAGATAATCCAGTGCATTGACGCGGAACCCTTCCAGTGCATATTCGGAATAGGCCGTAGTAAAGACGACGAGCAGTTTTGAGGTGAGCGATTTCACGAAATCCATCCCGCTTAAATCGGGCATGTTGATGTCCACAAAAATAAGATCGATATTTCCTTTTGCCAGTATATCCATTGCCTCCAGGGCATTATGACAGGAAGCCGCCAGTTCAAGGAAGGACGTCTTTTCAATGTACCCGGTAATTTGGAACAGGGCAAGAGGTTCATCATCTATGGCAATACAACGGATCATGATGTTAACGGAATAGTTAAGATTACTTTGTATTTTTCTTCGGTATCCTCCAGATGGAGCGTAAAATTACCCTGATAGAGTAACTGAAGTCTTTTTTTGACATTCTCAAGCCCTACACCTGGCTGCCGGAATGTCGATTTATAACTGCTGTTCTCGATCATGAAGCTCAACTTTGAATCGTCCACCGCGACAATGGCATAGATATAAGATTCGCTTTGATAGCTTATTCCATGTTTAAATGCATTTTCAATGAAGGTCATAAGCAACAGAGGAGGGATCTTTACCTCAGGAATGATTTTAGGGACCGAAATCTGAATGTCTACGTCATCGGTGTAACGGATCTTCATCAGGCCAATGTAGTTATAAAGAAATTCAATCTCCTTTTTAAGTGCTACGTATGTATTGCTGGAATCATAAAGCACATAACGCATTAGTCTGGACAGCTCGATTACGACGTCTTTGGCTTTTTCAGTATTCAGATCGATCAGGGCATGAATATTATTGAGCGTATTCATGAAAAAATGAGGATTAATTTGCGTTTTCAGATAGTTAAGTTCCGTTTGCAGGTTATGCTTCTCAAGCTCTTTTAACTGGCGGTCATCCCGCATGGACTTGAAAAGAAACTTAATGGCCAGGTTGGAGCCGATGATTAAAACAGCCGTCAGCCAATTGTTAACCATTGGAGCTACCAGGAAGGGTCGGAAGCCCATCGGACCGCTTTTCCTCAGATATCCGGATGCGGGGAACTGATCAGATTGAGGGACTAATCCTTCCTTCCGGGCAAGGTCAACGACAGAAGGACCGTCCTGGTTCATCAGATCCATGGACCGGAAAGGGCTTAGGTGACCTTTATTCCATGTTAACGGATCGAGCGTGAAGAAAAGAAAAACAGTAACAAGTACTGACAGCAAATAGAGATACAATTTTTTGCGGGTCAGGAGCCAGGGGAACAGCACATAATTGTTCAGCAGAAAAAGTATGAAAAAGGGTGCGATCATTCTCCAATAAAACAGCGCACTCTCCCGATCGACCATATTCTGATCAGGACTGATAATTAAAGGCACTACCAGAACAAAAAGCCAAATGATCAGATAGATCAGATTTTCAAGAGTATATTGTTTTTTATCCTGATTTTGTTTCATTCTCTCCCGGTTAACGCTGTCTTTTGTGAAAGAGCGTGAACGATATACTGACCTGCTCTGTTTTTTGAATGAGAAAGACGCAAGTCTGCTATCAAATGCGGGCAATTTTAGCACATGCTTGTCTGAGTAAGAAAAATAATCAACGAACTGCCCTTTTTTATCGGCAGATTACCCTGTTTTCAGTTAGTTTCCAATCGTTATTGAACGATCAATTGATAGCCAGCCTTTTTGCCGGGACAAAGAGATTCCGTCTCAGTGCGAATTTGTTGCTTGTCGGTAAAAATCGGGGGAGGCGGAGGGCAGGGGTCGATCGTGTTGCCACAGAGGTCGTTCGGGTACCCTCAATTAACTGAATGGCCTTTTGGGTCATTGCATCTGAGGTATTACCCAACGGATAGGAGTAAATAAGATCATTGTTGATCGAGGGATCATCATAAACAAGATCATCATAAATTTCGTAATCGGGAGTCAGTCCGTTGGCAAAATCGGTATACCCGTTTGCATTTGCATATTTCATCACGATCGGGAGCATAGCCCATTCTTCCTGATCGTCCGGAAGAATATAGGATCCTACGTATTTGCCGTAAGTTGACTCGCCGATATGGATGACATCCATATAAGGGTCCAATCCGGTTATGACCAGTTCACTGGCCGAAGCTGTCGCCCGGGTGGTCAAAAAGTAAACCTTTTGCAGATTAAGATTCGTGGCGATATTTTTAAAGTTGCAGGATAACTCGTTTGGATAATATTTTTCAATTTCCGATTGGTAATCAGTATTGTAAATCAGATTGACAAGAACATCCTGAGCGGATATAGTTCTGACGGGAGCAATTTCGGAAGCCAGGCGGGCAGCCGCATCAATCAGCCCTCCGGGGTTGTACCTCAAATCAATAATCAGATCCGTAACTCCCGCCGATTTAAATTCGCTGAAAACCGCATCCATGGAGCTAAGATAAGTATCATTTGTCCCGCTTACGAATTCCGTGTAGACCAGGTACCCGATTTTAGTTCCCAATGTGTCGATCACTTCATGATAAACAGACGGATCAAAACTGACTGAAGTCGCTGTTAGGTTCAACGATTTTCCGGAGTCGGACAGGTAAAGGGAATTTCCGCTTACGGTGATCTTTCCCAATTCGACGGAATAAGAAGATGCTGAAAAAAGATCATAATAATTAGTCGTATTCAGTTCGGTGTTATTAATGGTCAGGATGATATTTCCCCGTTTCAGACCGGCCGTTTCAGCGGCCGATCCGGGATAAACGTAATTGACCGCAATAAAAACACTGACACCATCGCTGAAGGTATAAAAGGCCGGGTCATATCCCATGCCCGCCGCAACCCCGTTCCCATGATTTTCGGAGCAAAGGCCGTACTCCACTGCCAGCGAAGCATAATCGTCCGTGATCCAGGACCAGACATCGTCCTGATACAACAATTTGTAGAAATATTCTCCCGGATCGTCTTCCGTTTTGTAGTTGATTTCGGTTGTATCGGGCAATTTGTCATTCCAGTAGTAATAATATTCCATATTTTCCTTGATCCACTTGTTCGTGGCCAGGGTTTCCTGATCAATGGTAATCGCTTCTTCTTCTTCTTCTTCTTCGTTTTTTTCGACTACCTCGGCAATATCATTCTTGCTGCATGCACTCATTATGAGAAGGATAAAAAGTCCTGCCACTGGCTTATGGAAAAATAACCGCTTTCTCATACAGTTCTTCATTTAAACAACTGCGATCTGATTACTATATATGTAAGCTGCAGTTTGCATGGTTTGTTTCATTTATGATCTTTCTGACTTACTGAAAAATATGAATTTCCATACCAACACTAAAGCTTAACCTTTGGTATTTATTATCATTAACGCTTTGAAATTTACGGAAGAAGCTTGTATACTCAGGAGTAAATGTAAGTCCCATGTATCGGGTTGGTTCGTATTTTAGAATGCCGGATACTGCCCAGCCGGCAATGCTGGAAGGATAATAATCCTTGAGATCCGAGTAGTGATCGTTCGTAGTGCTTTCGTCTGTCTTTGTTGTTTTATAACTCGCTCCCAGCGCGTATTCTGTTTTTATAGCAGGCGACAGGAACAACTTCAGCTTCGAATCCTTCCCATATACTAAATAATCCAGGTGGAAATTCAGATCAAGGTAGTTTACCCTTGTCGTGGTTGTTTTCATTGTTGTGTAGGAAATATCTTCCCATCCAAGCCATTCCTGCGCATAAGCCAGTCTGACATATTTTAGTTCAAGCCTGGGGCGGAACCGTTTCGTTGCCATCACTCCCAAATCGATACCCAAATTGTAACGAGGGCCTTTCTTAAAGAATTTAAAATCATTAATCTCGGTGCTTCAGAAGGCATTCGCATGATAATCGATTCCTGAAGTGAATCCGATAAAAACGTCGCCTGCTCGGTACTCTCTGTTTTCTTCCTTTGAATCCTGAGCAACGACTAAAGCAGGGGCGAAAAAAAGTAAAACTACGTAGAACTTTTTCATGTTTAGTTCACATTTTGGGTTCACTAAGTACAAAAGTTGGAATAAAAGGTCCTTTTGAAAAATGGAATCAATTAACAAAGCTTTTTGTCGGGTGGACGTGTGGATCTTATCAGTAAACCGTGGGGCGAAAAGTGAAGGTAGCTACCAATCAGTTCCCGGTACGTGCAAATATTTAGGATAACACTGACTTCTATTTAGTTGATCATCATTGGAAAGGAGCTTGTGGCGGGAGAATGTTTCAGGTGCTTCGCACTTCTGGCTGATTTTAGATTTATAATCGATACGAAAGGATGGAATGGCTAAATTTTAGCAGCATTAAAATAGTGATTTTCACCTTCGTCTTCGAATTCTTCAAACAACTGTAGCCCCGATGCAGATAATATTTTTTTGTACTTCTCCGTTCCAAGCGATCTGGAAGGTAGTTTGGTCATGACATCAATCCATTCAGTTTCCTGAGAAGGAGCTGTAAACAAAAACTTTCCTCCGGTTCGCAAAGAGTCGGATACTTTTTGGATAACCCTTACCTGCGCGTCTTTTGACAAAAGGAAAATCAATCCCCACGAAATAATAGCGTCAAACTTACAAGTAAAAAATGACGAGTTTTCTGCCGGTTCACAGGTGACCGGATTGTTCGGAAAATTCCGTCGAAATTCATTGATCAAGGTAGGTGATGCGTCTATTCCGTAAACGATCATGCCGGCGTCAATCAACACTTTGGAAATAGGGATTCCGGTTCCGCAGCCAAGATCCAATACCAATGAACCTTGCGGCAATGCCAGGCACCAGTTACGGACCGACGAGGCGCCTGTCCCATTCGCACTTTGTCCCCGGACTTCAATAAACCTTTTTGCTATATTTTCGTAACCATTCGATTTGTCCATATTCTTCAGATATTTTACATGTTAGTAGGTTAGAATCACGTCGATGCCTTTTTTTGCAAGAGCGATTGACATATTTCTTCCGACTCCGCGACTTCCTCCTGTTACCGGGGCAATTTTATTTTTTGCATGTTCATGTATTTGATAAGTGTTAAAACAATTTGATTTCAACTTTGATGAAAACAGGATGCCATTTTTACACCTGCTCTGTGCGAGTGGTTTGCGAACAGATGAAAACCGTGGCTTTCCTGGCTCGTTTCATTTCTTCTGTTTTTGTTTCGTCAAAGTTCCGCAGAATTAAATAAACTGATGTATCCAAATAGCCCGTTATTGCGGTCAAAAAGAGGATTATAATCGGTATCAATCCTCAACGTCGAACAGTTTCGGCCTGACTTCGGATATTGAACAGGTGAAAACAATTTTTCGTGGAATAATGTTTAATTTCGGTATCCCGCATTGTTCGTCTATGTCTGGCGGCAGCCTTCATTAAGAAAGAGAATACGGGGCTTGTTTCGGATCACACAGTGTGAAAGCAGATCAAAAGATACACCATGATAGATTTTAGTAAGACATTTTAATCCAAACAAATTCGGCTACGATCTTTAAGCCCGGATGATAAAAATAAGTTCATTAAAATTACAAAGGATAAAGATTTATGGATTTAATCATGAGGCGCAATATTTATTGCTTAAGTATTGCTTTGAGGATTTAAACTTCGAACGTGTTGAATTTAAAACGGAGAAACATAATCAACCAGCCAGGAGATTATTGACAGGCAGAAATTTCTAGTCGCCAGAACCAACAACTATTAGCCAATGAAAAATATTTTCGTGCTCCTCATTTGCATGCAGACCTTATCCGGCTGGGCTTTTCAAACTGAAAAATCACAATCTGACAGTTTACAGCAAACTTTCAACAAAGACTATGTTCTTCATGTAAAGAAGGTCCGGAATTCCATTCAGATCGACGGTGTTGTTGATGAAGCGGACTGGATGAAAGCGGAAAAAGCAACCAATTTTTACCGTGTTTTACCGGTTGATACGGGACTGGCAGATGCTGAAAGTGAAGTCGTCATGACCTATGATGATAAGGCCTTCTATTTGGCATTTACTTTTTTTGACACTATCCCTGGGAAGAGAATTGCCGAGTCGTTTCGCCGTGATTTTGTTTTTGGCAATAACGATAACTTTCTGGTTTTCTTTGACACTTTTTTGGATCAAACCAATGGCTTTTCCTTTGGGGCATCAGCTTCGGGTGCGAAGTGGGATGGCATTATGTACGATGGCAGCGCTGTCAACCTGAACTGGGATTGCAAGTGGGAGTCAAAGACCCGGCATTACAGCGATCGTTGGGTGACCGAGATGCGTATTCCTTTTCGATCCATCCGTTTCAAATCGGGTGCCGACCGTTGGTATGTCAACTTTAGCCGGAATGACCTGAAACGGAATGAGAAGTCATCATGGGCTCCGGTTCCGCGTCAGCTTCCAACCGCATCGCTGGCATACACGGGCGTGTTGGAGTGGGAAGACCCCTTACCTGAATCAAAGACAATGCTTTCTGTAATTCCCTATGTTTTTGGTTCGGTCACCAAAGATTACGAGGCCCGAACGCCGGCCGACTATAACACCGATTTCGGATTCGATGCGAAAATAGGAGTGAGTACCTCCATGAACCTCGACCTGACTTATAACCCGGATTTTGCGCAGGCTGAAGTGGATGAGCAGGTAACCAACCTGGATCGTTTCGAATTGTTCTTTCCCGAAAAACGGCAGTTCTTTCTGGAAAACTCAGACTTGTTTGCCGGGTATGGCTACGATGTGGTAACTCCGTTCTTTTCGCGACGGATCGGGCTTGATGCTCCGGTTTTATTTGGAGCCCGTTTGAGCGGCAAGTTGGATAATAACTGGCGTTTGGGCCTGATGGATATGCAAACGGAGAAGACTTCCCTGTTGCCGGGGCGCAACTTTGCCGTGGCTTCCGTTCAGCGTAAGCTTTTTGCCCGCTCCAATGCCGGGCTGATCCTGGTGAATAAGGAGAACATCAATGAGCCGGGCAATGAACAGGATTATAACCGGGTGATTGGATTCGATTATAACCTGGCATCAAGCAATAACACCTGGACCGGAAAATTCTTTTATCATCAGTCGTTCGACGAGGAAGAGCACGACCGGGGACAATATGCCCAGGGCGCTTTTTTGCAATATCAAACGCGCCATGTAAAAGTACGCCTCGATCAGACAAGTGTCGGAGCCGACTACAACGCCGAAGTTGGTTTTGTGCCACGGACCGGCTATAATTTTCTAGGGCCTTACCTGGGCTATACCTGGGTACCCAACAAAAAGGTTGTTGCACACGGACCGTATTTTGAGAGTGAAAATTATTTCAATACCGATTTTGACAAAATCGACTACATCCAAACGCTTGGGTATAGTGTCGAATTTGCCAGTCGGGCAAAGGTGATTGCCGGAGTGAAAGACTACTTTATTCAACTTCAGCATGATTTCGATCCGACACGGGTGAGTGAGCACGTGCTGTCTGCCGGGAGCGAGCATAACTTCACCCAGTTCTGGGCTGAATATTTGTCGGATAACCGGAAATCTTTTAAATGGTCAGCCCTGTACAGTAAAGGGGCTTTTTACAACGGCGATATCGATTATATGAAAGCGATGATCGGGTACCGCATCCAGCCCTATGTCAACTTTGCCATGAATGTGAGCTACAATGAAATTCGTCTCCCCGCGCCTTTTGAAAAAGCCAATTTTTGGTTGCTCGGCCCGAAACTGGACGTGACTTTTTCTGATAAAGTGTTCCTGTCTACATTTGTTCAGTATAACGAACAAATTGAGAACATGAACATCAACATGCGTTTCCAATGGCGTTATGCACCCGTGTCGGACTTTTTCATCGTGTATACCGATAATTATTTTACCGGCGACTGGACTTCCCGAAATCGTGCCCTGGTTATCAAATTATCTTACTGGTTCAATTAGACGGTTGAAAAACCAGGTATTTTAATGTCTGCAGGTGGATAAAGAATAGTGAAAGCATAATATCCTATATTGATGTTCTCCCTGTTTGTAATCGAGACGTTGTGGAAAAAACGATACAACGAGAAAAAAAGCGAATGATTAAATGGATTTCTATACTTTTGGTAAATTGCAATGTTAGGAATAACCCTGGATTGAATTAAAACTGACATTCAAAACATCCTAAAATGGTATAAACTGCAAATACTTATGGGTTTTATAATAGACTAAATCTAAACGTTATCTGATATGTGTATCCTAAAAAGTAAAAATGAGTACCTGCCTTTGGCTATTATTGGTTTTTCCTTGTTCCTGTTTTCGTGTTCGGAAAAGAAAAAAACGGTGACCGAAAAATTAAACCCTGATTATTATGTGGCGGCTTACATCTGGCCGTCCTGTCATCATGATGAACGCTTTGGCGATATGCTGTGGCCGGAGGGAACCGGCGAGTGGGAAGTCATTAAGAAAGGAAATCCCCGTTTTGAAGGGCATTACCAGCCACGGTTGCCCTTGTGGGGTTATGAGATGGATAATGATCCCGTCGTAGTGGAGAAATGGATTGATGCAGCCGTTGATCATGGGATCAATGTGTTTGTTTATGACTGGTATTGGTATGATGGAGGTCCTTTCCTGGAAAGTGCCCTTAACGACGGTTTCCTGAAAGCAAAAAACAATTCGAAAATGCAGTTTTATATCATGTGGGCCAACCACGATGTCAAACGGAATTACTGGAATGTGCATAAATACAAGGACGATACCTCGCTGCTGTGGAACGGAGCTGTGGATTGGAACAACTTCAAAATAATTGTTGACAGGGTGATCGGGCAGTATTTTAAACAGCCCAATTATTTCAAGATCGACGGGAAGCCGGTATTTTCTGTATTCAGCGTGGACAAACTGCTTGAAAGTTTTGGAGGGAGCATGGAAGAAGCCCGTAAAGCGCTGGATTATTTCAGGGAGGAAGTGAAGAAAGCAGGATTCCCGGATTTGCATATCCAGTGGAACCAGGGCGGAGGTTCCGTGATGTCGAAAGAAGCCGCTGCGCGCTTTTCTGAAAGGGTAAAAGAAATGGGATTTAACAGCGTGGCGATGTATAATATGGGAGGAATGAATGAAGACTATTTGGTTTACGGGGCCAATTCAGTGAAAATAAGGGCGCAGATGGACTCTATTTTAAATGTGCCGGTGTTCCCCTGTGTTTCTATAGGCTGGGACGATACGCCACGGTTCCCGGCAAAAGGCATTCATGATGTGGTGCATTACCACAATACGCCTGAAAGTTTCGCAACATTGCTTTCCAAAGCAAAAAAATATGCGGACAGTCATCCTGAGCAGCCCCGGTTGATCACCATCAATGCATGGAATGAATGGGTGGAAGGCAGTTACCTCCTGCCCGACATGCTCAACGGATTCGGTTATCTGGAATCGGTGAAAAAAGTGATGAACGGAGATTATGACCGTTAACGTTACGATATTCTGAAAACAGCTTCGCGGAAGCTATTTCTGTCTCATCTGACATCAGCCAGTATTATCCAGCTGAACTGGTCCTGGTATTTTCCCGAAGACAAGCCGAACCAAAAGGCTTACGACCGGGTATGGCAGGTAATGACACAGCATGACCGCGATTGGGCCGTAAGCGAGCATATGACGTTTAACGGAAGCGATTTTGTGCAGTATACAGACCCGGATAAAAGACATCCTGAACAATACCATCAGGCAAAGCACCCGGTTCGGATGGGAATTTGTCAGTGTGATGAATAACAGTCAAAGCAGTTTTTGCCTGTATGAAGATGACTGGACTCCGAAACGGGTTATCGGAATGGTCGATAATAACTGGGATTACTGGCTCGATCAAGTAAGAATGATCGAGGAACAGGATCGAAACGGACAACAATAATTACAACTTGAAAAGACAATGTCTATAAAATTAAACAGATTAGGGCTAAATCTCATCCTGGTTTCCTTTATGGTTTCGGCCGGCTGCCAGGTTGTTCTGGGCGAAAGCTATCGTAGCATCCGGGAGTTCGGGGTACTTCCCGAAAATACACCTTCGAAAAACAGGGAAAATCTGCAAAAGGCCATTGATTTAAGTTCTGCAAAAGGAACCGCCTTGTTTGTTGATCCCTCCGATGAACCCTATTTCATTGAAGGAGGGATCATTTTGAAAAAAAATGTTTCGCTGATCGGTGTTCATGGGCCGACTCCAAGAGGAACCTGCCACCCGACGAAAAGGCAGCCGGTTGGAAGCGTTTTTAAGATTACCGACAGGGAGAAACCTTTTATAACGGTTGAGAGCGGAACGCAGATCAAGGGAATCCAGTTTTGGTATCCGGAACAGACGACTACCGATCCCGTGAAAATAATACCGTACCCGGCAACCATACAGGCATCAAAAACAAGCTCCACCCAGGGTGTCTATCTTTCATGCCTTACATTTTACGGCGAATATCTGGCGATGGATTTTAATACGTCGGCTCAGAATATTTGCGAGCTGATGCTTTTTGAGCATTGCTACGGCTATCCGTTGAGCGGCGAATTCATCCGGATCGATTACTGCTATGATATTCCGCGTATCTTGCATTGCCATGTTAATCCCGCCGTTCAGCGGTTCATCGGCGGTCAGTACCGTGCTGAAGTGGTTGACGCCGTGGTGAAAAAGAAATCGTTTGCTTACACGATCAACCATACCGATAACGCCCAGCTGATCGATCTTTTTACATTTGGAACTTACGGAGGGATACTTCTGGGCGGAGAAACATACGGACAGCTCACCAATTTCAATTTTGACTGTGTTGCTGTAGGAATTCATAAAATGGGTAATAATACCAAAAACAGGAACTGGCAGATCTCCCAGGGATCGATCATTGCTAACTGCGGCGAATCCGTCGAAAACATTCATCCCATTATTATTGAAGGGGAAGGACATACCGCGCTAAGCAACGTAGAGTCATTTTCCGGAGCAAACAGCGCACTAACGACTGTAAAGGAAAATAAGTCATGGGACTTTATGTTGATAAAAGGAGATAAGAAACTGACGGTCTCTATTTTTGGCAGCCGGATGAGGGATTATATTTCAGACAATCCGGTTACCGTAAATAATCAGAACGCGGTTGTCCATGCTGTAGCCTGCTTTGATAAATCTGAAAATCCTTTTAACCTGATCCCGTCAGTCGCGCCCTAATAACCGCCGGAATCCATCGTTATGGTGTTTTATCCAACATTCTTAAATAAAAGGTAGTAAACAGATATGACAGTACAGATAATTATAGTATTAGTTTTAGTTTTTTTGATAAATCTAATCACGACTTTGTCTTATTCGGTAAGAATTGTCGGTATCCGGACTAGTCGGATTGCTGTATCTTTTGCATTATTCAATATCCTTGTTCTAATCTCCAGAACAGCTTATGGATTTCAGGCACCGTTATTGGCCAAAACCATTGAAAACAATATTAATTCCGGAGCTGGAGAAAATTTGTTTGAATTTCGCTTGATAATATTTGTATGTTCCGTGGCGACCATAATAGGTGGACTTTTGATACCTACATTTCAGCGAGTTCTTTCCATTGCTGTAGAAAAGTTCAGTGTATATAAATTTGTTCCTTCTTTAATTCTGCATAGTTTCTCTAAGGGAGGTATAACATTGATAAAGGAAAGTATTGTTGTACCGAGTTCTAAAAATATTGCAGATATAAATTTTAAGAAAGATTTTCCATGGAGGGTTTTTGTAATGAATATTGTAGCTGTTGCTATAATTACTGTTGGAGTTTTATCTGCATTATATGCAGGTTACTTGAATCCTGAATTCCGATCAACCGCAAGCAACCTTTCTGCAATAATAAATGGAGTCGCAACCATTTTAATGTTTATTTTTATTGATCCATTTTTATCTTTTATGACTGATGATGTAGTTTTAGGCAAGGTTAAAGAGAGTCTATTTAGGAAATATATTGTATATATGGTCTTTGCCCGATTATTGGGAACTGTTTTAGCTCAATTTATTTTTTTACCATCAGCACAGTTAATTGCATGGGTTGCTACAATAATATAATGAAAGCTATGTTGATAACAGTTGGTCATACGCCATTGCCGTGTAGTACTGCCAAGCGATAAGAGAAACACTGGATATGGGACATTTAAGAGAATATTACGAAAGGATTGTGAAACTGCAAGAATCAGAATGGGAGTTTATTGCGGCTCATTTTGGCAGGAAAGTCTTTCGTAAGAATGAAATAATAACAAAGCAGGGTGAAACTGAGAGTTATTTATCATTCATTGAATCAGGGATTGTCCGGTTTTACATTCCTGATGAAGAAGACGGACTGACTTTTAATTTTAGCTTTAATAAAGAATTTACCTGCGCGTATGACTCCTTTCTGACCCAGGCACCTTCTGAATATGAACTGCAGGCTCTGACTGAAACCATTGTATGGCGAATTTCTTACAATGATTTGCAGGCTGTATATGCCGAGACTCAGGTTGGGAACTATATAGGACGTTTGGCCTCTGAGAAGTTGTTTCTGGCGAAAAGCAAGCGTGAGTTATCATTGGTTAAATACAATGCCAAAGAAAGATATTTAAGGCTGTTTAGCGAGCAACCCGATATTTTGAAATTCATCCCGCTGAAATTTGTTGCTTCTTACATTGGTATTACGCCACAGGGATTGAGCAGAATTCGCCGGCAGATTAGTTAACATCGATTCATTGACTGTTTTATTGGTTCTTTAGAACTTTGCAGGGTAAAATGAATGAATTAAACAATATGCGATTATCTGTTTTGTCGTTGGGACATAAAATTCTAAAAGAGAAATGCGAAAGCATTCATCCGGATTATCCAAATCTCAATCAATTGATTCTTGATCTGTGGGAAACAATGCAAAATGCAAACGGATGCGGACTGGCTGCGCCTCAGGTAGGTCATTCCATCAGGCTTTTCATCGTTGACAGTAAATCGGCTTATGAAAACCTTGATGAATCGGAAAGACAAGAATATTTTGAAGCCGGCGACAAAGGGATAGTGGAAACTTTCATTAATGCTCAGATTACAGAGCGTTCAGAACGACGTTGGGATGATGATGAAGGCTGCCTGAGTGTGCCGACCTTGTATCAATCCGTAAGAAGGCCGTGGACAATTACAATCGAATATCTGACATCCGATTTTAATAAGCAAGCAAAGACTTATAGCGGAACGACAGCGAGAATGATCCAACATGAGTACGACCACACTGAGGGAATTTTATATCTCGACCATTTGAAACCTTTAACCAAAAAGCTTTTAGGTTCAAAACTAAAGCGGATTATGAAAGGCCAGATTAAAGCAAAATACCCAATGCAGTTTGTAAAAGAAGGCGCGCGCTAATATTTTCAGTGGTCACTTGCATTACATGAATTAGCGGGTATGTTCTCTTTGAGAGCACTGCTGATTGCCAATTGGGTATTGATGGAATATTGGCCTGCGGCAGTGAACCACGTTATTTTCTGAATCGTTTCATCGGAAATACCATTGAGACTTTCCTTTTGTATTCGACGTAATCGTCGCCAAAATCCGTCAACAGCCTCTGTTCTTCCGATAATTTCAAATAACCGAACGCGATGAGGAGAGAAATCAACAACGTAATCAGACCGATTATTGAGTTCAAAAATATTACCATTGAAATATATAGTGAAAATGCGCCGAATACCATTGGATTCCGGCTGTATTTATATGGCCCCACCGTCACCAGTTTTTTAGTCTGAGGACTAATTGAAATACCGAATCCGTTGGCAGGCCCGCCTTTACCAATTTTAAACAGAAAAACATTTGACCATATCATGAAATATGCTCCGGTCAGAAGAAACAGGGATGAAATCAGGTACCTGATAATCGTCGAATTGATCAATACCGTGCCGGATAGTAAGAAGCCGTATTAAAAACGACAATGTAACTGCATGGAAAACCGGTACAAAATAATCAGCTTTTTGTGTCCAAATATTTGATAAAATTGCCGGAAAAGAAAATATTGGAGGAGTTTATCCGGAGTGAGTTAGAGAGATGAATATAGCTTTGCCTGGGTTTTTAAATTCCTTTTCGCAGTCATGACCGATTGCCCGGATCGGGAGATTCCTCCGCTATTTAATAAAATTGTACCTCCTGTATTTAGAATAATCTCTCGTTCATCGCGTACAATATTGCCTCGCTCATATTCCTCACCCCAAGTTTTTCAAATATGCCGTGCTTGTATGACTTTATGGTATCCATTGATTTGCACAGTTTTATTGCAATATCCTTGGTTGTGTATCCTTGAGCCGAAAACAAAATGACGTCCTTTTCTATTTCTTTTAACGCTAAAAGCTGATTTTCTCTCCATTTCCCGGTTTTAGTATTGTAGGACCAGCTTGCTTTACTTTCTGTTTTGAACATTTGTACCGTTCCCAGAAGGTCGAATGTTGGAACGGATACAATACAAAGGGCTAACCAGATTTTTCCATCTTTGGTAAGTTCAATCGGAGAGCACAGGTGATTGATCAACCTTTTTATTGAGGAGATTGTCTGGATTAAATGAAAATTAGTGGAAAAAGTATATTTCAACCGTTCCTCAGAAGGAATCTGCTCCAGAAATGAAAATGCAGCCTGGGTAATTTCTCTTAACAACAATAAGTCTTCTCGGGGAACATGATTCAGGAAAAACTCGTAGCCTAATTCTCTTACTTTTTCCGCAGACATACCACAAAGAAAAAATGGATTGTCAGAAACATAGAGAAAATTCCATTTGTAGAAATCAATGACATAGATACTTTTGTACGTCATGCGGGAAACAACATTCACCATATTAATATAAGCAGAAATTTGTTCATAATCCTGTTCGGGAATATGATCAATATAACCTTCGATAATAAAATCTTCTCTTTTGATCATGGGGTTAGATATTTTAAATTGTTGTTCGCTGTAAAGTGTACCGGAAGCTCCGGGAATAGGGTACGATTGTTCCGGATGGTAAATTTCCAGATACTTCCATCGGACAACCGGCAGTATATTCGCCCCTCCTCGAACAGTAAACATCATCACCCGGGACAGAATTTATTCGTGTCGATTGTTTTAGCGTAGATGGAAAAAAGAGAGGAAAGGTTGCGCAGGAGGAACCTGAACCCAGACCATCAGAGTCATACTGTCACAACAAAATGCTTTTCTGTCGGAGTCGATTCTTTTTTATAATCCTTACTGTCAATAGATTAGTGTAAAGCCAATAACTTAATGAATAATTATATGTTTTTTGTTAAAATTACCCTTTTGGGTATTGTTTCAATGTTTTTCTGTTCCTAATTTTAATCATGAAATGGTCAAGATAAAGTTTTGGCATTTTGAAGTTATTTAAATCGATGTAAAGTTTATCCCTTATGAAATACATCTCAGTTTCGTTTTTTGTTTTCTTACAGGTCATCTGTTTGTTTGCAATAACGGGATGCCAGGAGAATAACAATAATAATGACCCGACGGAGGAAATTAAAATGTCCGTTACTGATTATGAACCCAATCGTGATTATGAATTGATTAACCTTAACCACAACGAACTGCATGTAATAAGGTCGGCAGAAGAACTTAAAAATTATATTGACATAGCAGGAGAATCGTTGCCGGAACCCGATTTTTCGAAATATTCGTTGTTAGTCGTTAGAGGTAGGGTCCATCAGGGAGTTCACGATATTGTAAACGAGCTGATCCAACGAAAAAATAACGACTATTTATTTACTACACATGTTTATTTAAACTTGACAATGGTAGCCGAAGAATGGAAGGTCGTGGTGTTGGTTCCAGCCATACCTGCAGGCGCAAATATCGAATGGACCCTGGATGTTAATGTACCTGGTTCTTAATCCCAAACATCGGGATTTATCTTATATATAACAAGGTTGATACCCTGTTCCTTTTTTCAATAAGAGTAACTGTACCAACGTTTTGTTGTTTTGATTACAGTAATATATAAATTTTATTACTTATAACTCCCTAATAAAAACCAAAAATTAACTGCCATGAAAAAAGTTTTACTTCTTTTTGTTTTATGCTTTATTACCCTAATAAGTAATGCCCAATTGAGACTTCTGTCTAACAATAAGTTAACTCTTGGCAATGTTTCTCCTTACAGCTCATACACCACTCACTGGTTTGGATATGGACATTATTTTACCTCTACATATAACGGATCCCCAGTGTTTTTTAAGCTAAGTGTTAATCCTGCCAATCCTAGATTAGCCGGGACAGGAGCCTGCGTAGTATTTTACGACACGGAGAATTTCTTATTCAATGATATTCAGGTAAGGAATGTCTATAATTACTCCGATAGAGATGCCAAGACAAATATCGTGTCGTTGAAGAATGCAACCCAAGCCATTTTAAAATTAAATTCTGTCTCCTTCAATTGGAAAAACCAGTTGCCCTCGACCAATAAAAAATCGTCTCCAACGGAGCTTGGTTTTATCGCTCAGGAAGTTGAACTTGTTTTGCCAGAGGCCGTCGTTGAAGATGAGGAGGGACATAAATTGATCAATTATTCCGCGATAATCCCCGTTCTGACCAGTTCGATTAAAGAACTGAATGCAAGAATAGCGACTCTCGAAAAAGAAATTGCTGCTTTAAAATCGGAGTGATATGAAAAGGTTTTTGAAATTATCATGGTGCATTTTTTTCCTCATATCGACAACTTTGTTTAGTTGTTCTGAAATTATGGAAAAAACGGAACCTCCTGGTGAGGGAGATATTTCTACCCGTTCATCATCTTATACCGACTATTATTGGTATAATGGGACGAAAGTAGGACTCAATAAGAAAAAAGACAAAAAATTCATTCTATTTAAGGCGTCAGATGAACAGGCTGTTGCTCTTTTTATCACTAATGCGAAAACAATAGCTCAACCGCAAGAGGTTATATTGTCTCCTAAAATTCAGGGGTCAAAAGCGAAACCATCCTCAGAACTCTTAAAATGGGCAGTAATCGAGACGTCCTTGTCCTTTGCCTCAAGCCCGAATATTTTGTATGAAGCTCCGTATTTCCTGACTGAAAATGGAGATGAGTTAGGACTCAGTCATTTATTTTATGTCAGATTAAGAGATAAAGAGGATCTTGCCAAATTAACAGAATTAGCATCTTCGAATAAGGTTGAGATAATTGGTAATAATGAATATATGCCACTATGGTTCACATTAGCATGTTCTAAAGAATCTACAGGAAATGCTTTGGGCTTAGCTAATAAATTTTATGAAACAAACTTATTTGAAGCATGTCAGCCTAATTTAATGGGCGACTTTGGCGTAACATGTGTAAATGACACATATTTCAGCAGTCAGTGGAATTTATCCAACACGGGTCAAAATGGAGGAACACCCGGTATTGATATTAAATATTGTGATGTCAGAAGTGTAACCCAAGGCTCCAGTAGCATAGTAGTCGCAATAGTTGATCAGGGAATTCAATTGGATCATCCGGATTTGAATGTATATTCTACCAGCTATGATACAGAGACGGGGACTTCTCCGAGTGTAGTCCGGGGTAACCATGCTACTTCTTGTGCCGGAATAGCTGGTGCAAGAGCCAATAATAATCTGGGAGTAGCCGGGATTGCGCCAAACTGTCCGTTAATGTCAATAAGCAATAATTTGGTAATCGCACCAGATGTCACTCAAAAGCTTGCTGATGGTATCAATTTTGCCTGGCAGCACGGTGCGTCTGTCATATCTAACTCATGGTACTCACCTTATCAGGATGCACTATTAACCGATGCAATAAACGCAGCTCTTAGCGGCGGACGCAGTGGAAGAGGAAGCATCGTCGTATTCTCGGCAGGTAACGATGATCGAAACTCTGTTAGCTATCCTGCAAATTCTATAGCGGATATCTTAGCAGTTGGCGCAATGAGTCCATGTGCTGAAAGAAAAAATCCTTCATCCTGCGACGGGGAAAACTGGTGGGGAAGTAACTATGGATCTGCATTGGATGTTGTTGCTCCCGGGGTTTTCATTCCGACAACGGACAGAACCGGAAGTGCCGGATATGGCGGTGAAGATTATTATCTTACTTTTAATGGTACTTCTGCTGCGGCGCCTCATGTTGCCGCTACAGCGGCCCTGATTCTTTCTCAAAACTCCAATTTAACACAAAAGGAGGTCGCAAATGTAATCGAATCAACCGCAAGAAAGGTTGGAAATTATTCCTACACTACAACTTACGGAAGACCTAACGGAACATGGAATGAGCAAATGGGGTATGGGTTACTCGATGCGCTTAGTGCGGTTTTGGGGGCAGATTGTCAGACAACATCCATTCAAGGTATAACCTATACCTCATCTACTACTGTTGCGGGTTGCTATATACAAGCAGTGGACATTACGGTTAGTAATAATTCCAAATTGACTTTAGTAGCCTCAAAAAGAATTGAAATCTCACCTTCATTAAATGTGAACAATGGCTCTACATTTGAGATGGCTGTTAACTAGCAATTTTGCGATACAAATTCTCGAAATCCAGTTGATCCCTGGTTCTCCTGAAATCCATGTCATACTGAAATGTACGGGAATCAGTACCTCTCATCTATCCCCGTGGTCCCTCATTTTTATGAGGGCCACGGGGTTGGCACATGCTATATTCCAAAACCTTTTAGTTTTTGAATACTGGAAACCGCCGTTATTTAAGGTCGCAGCTTTTACCATAACATGGGACTTGGATTTCTTGCAGACGGAAACTCTGGTAAAGACCCGGTTTAGGCATTAATAAAACCATACACTCATCCTTGTAAGGGAAACCAAGAAATGAGCAGTAAGGAAATTTATATTTCGGTTATTATCCCGGTATATAATCGTCCAAAAGAAATTGAAGAATTGCTGGCAAGCTTGTCTAAACAGACTTTGCAGGATTTTGAGGTCGTTATTGTTGAAGATGGTTCCGGTATAAAATGTGAATCGATCGTTAACTCCTACAAAAGTCGAATGGACTTGAAATATTTTTATCAGGAAAATTCCGGTCCAGGGCCAAGCAGAAATTACGGATATGAAAAAGCTAAAGGAAATTATTGTATTTTTTTGGATTCTGATTGTATTTTACCTTCGAATTATTTTGAGGTGGTTCGAAATGTACTAATTAATAACCCTGTTGATGCTTTTGGTGGTCCTGACAGAGCTCATGAAGGGTTTACAAAATTTCAAAAGGCGATTAACTATTCAATGACATCTTTTTTTACTACAGGAGGGATTAGGGGAGGAAGTGAGAAACTTGGCAAATTTTATCCAAGAAGTTTCAATATGGGATATTCCCGGGACGTTTATGATGCCACAAAAGGTTTCTCTGATATGCGATTTGGAGAAGACATCGATATGAGTATCAGAATTTTAAAATGTGGATTTAAAATACGACTGATAAAACAGGCATTTGTCTACCATAAAAGAAGAACGAATCTGAAACAATTTTACAAACAGGTATTTAATTCAGGAATAGCAAGGATTAATTTGTATGAGAGACATCCTGAATCTTTAAAATTAGTTTATTTTACACCCGCTTTATTTGTGATCGGTGCTATTTTTTTGCTGTTTACATCTTTTATCTATACACCATTTTTTTTACTTCCATTCGTCTTTTATATTTTACTTCTGTTTTGTGACTCAACAATTAAAAATAAAAGTTTTAGTATCGGATTGCTGTCAGTCTTAACAAGTCTAATCCAACTTTCAGGATATGGTTTTGGATTTGCCAGTGCTCTATGGGAGAGGATTATTCTTAAAAGATGAATATTTTTCATTTGAGAAAATTTTTTACAAGTAGGATAAACACCTGTGTTCAACTCCAAAATTTTCACCACCCCAAAAGAAAGGTCAGTATCTTTGTTCTGTTTTTCACGATTTCCACTTCTCTTTGTACCCGCTCAGCTTCCGTTGCATTCAGCCGCGCCTGCTCTGTCTTTTCTGCTTGTTTCCCGACCAGACGTTCGTCTGTTTCCACCTGTCTGCGCAGAAATACTGTCCCTGTTCCTGTCGTAAGTAAAAACCGCTTCCAACCCTTGCCCAGTTCAACACTGAGGTTCATCTTCCCTTTGGTGATCCATTCAGTGTAGGTTTCAAAGATGGAAAACATCTTTTCCTGGTGCGGGATCTTTTCGCCTTTCAATACCCGCCGCCCTACCATGTCAATATATTTTTCCATTAACCCCATGAAGTGTTCCAAAACCATCACCAGTGCAACGTCTGTTTCATCACCAATCGGTAAGCAGGGAACCTCCATATGAAGCTTATCCAGTAGTAAACGAGCTTTCGCAAGGTAACGTTCCGCTGTCTCGGCCACTTTTCCCGCCTTGTTCTTTCCCCCGCCTGCGCCGGCTCTGTCCATTTCCCGCATCAACCCTTTGATCTCTGTCCGCTAATGGCCGATCTTGCGCCATCCTTTTAGCCTCTTGTACTTCTTCAAAAACTTCAGGATCACATCCCAAAACAAAAATACACCACAGGCCCATTTCTGGCCTGCCGGTCTTTTTTCTTGCCCGAGGTGAGGCGTCTCTCTAAAATACCGAAGATCTTTTCATTATACTCATTATTGCAATAAATCTCCTTCAGTGCCGCCAATAACTCGTCAAGGGCATTTAAGAAAGTTGTCAACAACAACCTATTGAAAATCTATTATTTGTAGATTTTCTTACACTACATAGGGTTTTTTGATTGCGATCATTTCCTTACGGACTATTAAAAATATTGTTGCAATAAGCTGACTGTTCATTCGTATTATGCTGCGAGAACTGCATCAAAGAGCTTAAAAATCCAGGCTATTTCTGCACAGGCACTTTGGGCATAAACAGGATATCATCAAAACATACTCTTCCCTTTTCATCGATCGTTAACAGTAGCGACTGGAAAGGTTTGAACTGTAGCTTTACAACGGTACTCCTGCCGTTAAAGTTCAGTGTCACATGCCTGGTAACGGGTGCATCCTGCGATGACTGCCCGTAGGCAACCGGGTAGGCTAACGTTTCGGTTTTCGGATTTGCGAAGAACAGGGTTGCTGTTTTCCCGGTTGTGCGGCACCAAAACTGAGGAATGCTGTCTCCCTGTACCAACGGTGCCTGTTTAACCAGTTTTTTGAAATCGCCTTCTACATTGAGTAATGACCGGAGTTTAACAAGCATAGTCCCAAAGTCTTTATCCTTGATGTGGCCGCTTTGCACCGGAATTTGTTTCAAACATATCGGAAGTCCTTTGCTGGCCAGGTTAAAAACAATCCTCAGGGTTTCAATATCCAGATATTTGACGTCAATATACAGCATCTTAAAAGGGATATCGTTTATCAGGAGGGTATTATTTTCAAACGTTGCCTTTGACAGGAAGCCATTGTTTATCCACAACGGCTGATATCCTTTTAGTTCAGGATTAAAATGTTCGTACCGCATTTCGTAGGCGCCCCACGACCAGGGCAACTGAAGTTCTTTGGGATATTCCCCGGCAATCCATGAATCTTCTGCAGGCAAATAAACGGCAATATCGGAATAGGGCTTTCCTATCCGCATCTTTTCTGAAACCCGCGTCAGGTAATCGTTAAAGGATGGCAATTCTTCAGCCAGGCTCCCTTTTTTGCCTACATGCACACTGGCATAGAAATAAATGGTATCAATACCTGCCGGGTTATACGGCATCCCATGCCAGATTACCTGGTTGACCCCATTGGCAAACAAAGCATCTGCAACCAGTTTTAAATCAGCGGTCTGTTCGTTGCTGATATTTTTGGCAGGCCAGCCGTACAAACACGTAAAAGTTTCGCTGGAAATAATAGACTTACCTGACAAAGCCGCTGCAGAGGAAACGATCTTAGAATAACCGGGTTCGTAAAGCATTGCTTCTGTTTCAGGAATATCGATTGAAGCATACGCTTTGATCAGGTCGACAGGAGCACCGGCGCACTGGACACGGCTGAGAGCCCCCAGTTCGTGCGCTTTTGAGGTAAAGGGGATATAAAACTCATGCAAAACCAACTCCGACACCAGTTTCATGTAGTCGTACCGCGGTCCGGCATTAGATCGCGAATAAATACTATCCATAAAGGGACGGATATCGTATCCAAACTGCTTTTGAAACAATTGATCAAAACCTTGTGTCCAGATACGCTTGGTCTCTACTTCCCATGAATCACAGAAAATGGCAGATGTATGTCCCTTTAGCGCGGGCGACAAGGCATCGCCCATTACTTTGGCATACCTGTCAAAAGCGCCCCTGTCCAGGTGGTTAACCACGTTCCCTGTATCAGGCATGGTCCACGAACGCGCCAGGGGTTGTCTGAAATCAGGATCGCCCCATATCCGGGTACGGTCGCAGTCTTTGACAAATGTCCCGCCAAAGGGCCACAAAGTGCCAAAGGTAAAGTCGCAGCCCAAACCGATGCTGTCGGCATACTGCTTGGCATAACTGACCGCATTTTGCCATTCTGGTCCAAGCCAGAGGAATCGTTCCGTTTTCGGGTCTCGATTGACCGGATATACAAAGGCAATCTCCACTCCTCCAAAATTATTCTTCTTCAACCAATTCAACTGATCCCGGATGTCCGCATTTTTGATGATTGAAGCAAACCACCACCAGCGGGTGTATGGTTTCCCGCTACTGTAAGGGCTGGTATCCACTTGGCCTGATTTTTTGATCCCTTCCAATGCCAAATTATACGGAATACGGTTAACAGGATGTCTCTCTCTGCTGTTTTTTCCCGCGACATTACCGCTAAGATTGATAACGATGAGCGACAAAAGGATTAATACATTTCTTTTCATTAGCTATAGTTTACTGATTACCACCCACCGTCATGTGTAATTCTAAGAATCAAATTTTCCGGTTCAGAGATAAATATAATCAATACCTTATTATTTTAATGACTTAAGATAAGATATCGAAATATATTTACAAATATAAATAAGGTAAGGAAATATCTTATGTGAGATATTAAAAACTTTCATAAATTTGCCTGCAACTTTTATATTTTCTGAAATTCCGGAATTTTGAACGGCGAAGGAACCGACTGTTGTGTTTATGAAACGGAGCCGGAATTTCTGCAAGATTGATTTTTCACAATTTAAAAATCTATATTTATCATGTCAAATACCATTTTTAAAGCTGTTTTTCGTATTTGTTTATTCTTTTTTCTAAATGTCCCCTTTGTATGTGCTGCACAGTACCGGCCTTCTGTTTTTTTCCGGGAAGACTGGAAAGAGACTCCGCCAGCTACGCCGATTACCCAAGATCATGTTTCGAATAAGAACCTGATCATGAATCTATACGGGTTGGGTTGTGACAGCATAAAAAAAAGTCACCATAATGATCCTGTCGACGACCCCTATTACCTTTGGTCGGGACTATGCCTGAATAATTGGGCTGTCACCCTGATGGATGCCGGAAATTATGCAAATTTGAACACGAATGCTAAAATTTTGTGGAGGTCAAAGCAAAGTGGTTTCCGAAATTTGCATATTATTCTTAAGCTTGCTGACGGAACCTGGCTTATCAGTGATCAATGCGACGGACAATCTTCTGACTGGCGGATTCGTGAGTTTAACCTGTCAGACATTCGTTGGTATGAATTGGATATCGTTTCTGTAGCCGAAGGTCTGCCAGTGGACAATCCCGACCTCGGCAGGGTTAGCGAGATTGGATTTACCGATTTGATGCGAGGTGGACAAAGTAAGGCCTGTTCAAGGATTGATTGGATTGAAGTATATGGGGAAGCAGTACCCCGATGAAAAGGAAAAGGTCAAGGCTTCGACAACTTAATATTAAGGCTTCGACATTTTATAAAATATTCAGAAATGTGAATGAAATTAATATTGACGCAATAGATAAACTCCTGGAAGAGGCAATATTGATCGATAAAATCGAATAGTTCTGATCGGAAAACATATGACTTCAGCCGAAAAAATGAAAAAGTCAAGATCATGAGGCGAATAGCAATGCAGGCATTAACTGAAGATTTCTTACCTTTGAAGAACAGAAAAAACCAATAGAAGCAACTCAAAATGTCTGTTTCCGAATCAAGTTGCTCCTGTTAAAAGCTGCTGCTAATGGCAAGCAATGGCAGCTCACGGACGTCAGGGAAGAATTTCCCTTACTAAGATCGTGGCCGGGCAACCAGATTTAACAACCGTTGAATTCAAACATCAATAAAAGAATGAGAAGAATAAAACGTGTTATTATCGGATTGTGTGCCTTATTGAGTGTTAATCAAGTATACTCGCAGATTCATTATTCAATTAAAGCAGAAACTGGTTTTTTAAAATATCAGTACCATACGGTTCAAGTGGACCCTGGGCCAAATTGGCAGGGATACAATTTATACGAAGAAAATGGCATCGACTTTAATTTGATAAATGGATTTAAGTTCAATAGGATATATGCCGGAGCCGGACTCGGATACTTGAATTTTGAAGGTGTAAATGGGTTATCCCTATTTTCGGATTTTGAATATATGCCATTAAAAACAAGGTTGACTCCATTGATTAACCTGAAAATTGGATATAGTCATATATGGAATCAGTATGAGAATGGCACTGGGACCGGACTCGGTGAACTATGTGTGGGATTAAATTTCAGACTGACTGAAAAAATAGATATTTACGCGAAGTCGGGGTATTCAATGACTCAGCAATCATTGTTCGTCCCGGTTCGATTTGGAATTAGATTTTAATGATAAACAAATAGTTATGCGATACAGGAAAATGAGAGTTCTTGCGGCGTGTAATATAGGCAGAAACTCCAGTTTGAACTCGATTACGGGCAAAAATTTGAAAATAAGTTTTCGTCAGGCTTATTTATTTCATTGTCTTGATGCCATCCCCGCATTCGGATTACTTGAAACACCGCTATTCCGGGCTGGTCGGTACACTTGAAGAAAGGAAGCCGGGCAGTGATTTGACCTTAAGATGAAAATAATCCTGGTTTTAAAGTGGCCGAATATTACCACTTTAAATTCAAAAGCTGGCCCGTCAAGCTTTGTGTTGCCCAAAGCGCTTCGAAATTTGCGTTATTAACGTTTATTATAGCCTCACAAAATGAAAATTGAAACTCACGATATAAACGGCATAAAAATTGCCGAAGTGATTTCGGAAGTCAACATCATTAATAGCGTTGAAGACGGGTTAGACTTGTTAGGCAACCTCTACTATCAAGGTTTTGATAAGATTGTGATTCACGAGAAAGACATCACCCCTGACTTTTTTGATCTTAAAAGCGGAATTGCGGGTGAAATCCTTCAAAAGTTTTCCAATTATCGTGTCCGTTTGGCAATTGTTGGTGAATTCTCCAAATACACAAGCAAAAGCCTCAAGGATTTTATTTATGAAAGTAATAAAGGTAAACATATCAACTTCGTTCCTTCTTGTGCGGAAGCAATAAAGATCCTTTCATCCAAATGATTAATGGTAAGCATTGGCAGCTTACGGCTATCCCGGAAGAAGCTGCACAGGCAACCCGAAAATCATAATTACAAACCCTTCCGTCGGAAATCATTAAAACTGAACGCAGCAAATACGAGGGAAATATGAAAAATATATTGATTCTGATGCTCATACTTGGATTCACAACCGACTTGTACGCGGATACCTGGGAAAGCCCTGAGATAACAGATTACTACTCAGCGAATAGACATATGTGTTAAGAGTTTTTCCAACTGAGATACCTGAAAACTATTCAAAATGGAGAGCAGCAAGACCTAAAAAGAAAGAGACGTTTACTGCAAAAGATACTACGATTATTAAATGTCATGGAGTTCTTTTTAGAATCACCGATACCGACACCACTGTAATTTGGGAGAAAAGATTGATTAATCAGATATCGCCGGTAGTCGCGATTGTGGCTAATGACGGTAGCTCGGTTGTGACTTTCGATAACTGGCA